>JBGPEF010000573.1:0-3756 GCA_041482675.1 Tepidisphaeraceae bacterium
CTCCTGACCTCTGACCTCTGCTCTCTAACCTCTACCTCTACATGCTCCAGCTGCGTCCGACATTTTCCGAATCGTGGTATCGCGTGGCGGATTTGCGGGCGCGGCTTCGGCCCAGCGCGCAGATTTCGCGGCAGTTCTATCGGGGGGACCGGTGGTATGTCGTTCGTGATCCGGCCGGGAACCAGTTTCATCGCCTCTCCGCGCCGGCTTATCGGTTTGTCGGATTGCTGGATGGGACGAGGACGGTGTCGGAGGCCTGGGAACTGGTGGGCGGGCAGTTGGCGGATGATGCGCCGACGCAGAATGAAGTGATACAAATCCTCTCGCAGCTTCATGCGGCCAATCTTCTGGAAAGCAATGTAACGCCGGATGCGGCGGTGCTGCTGCGAAGACATAAGAAGATGGTCAAGCAGCAGTGGCAGGGGCGGTTGATGAATATCCTCTTCCCGCGCATTCCACTGTGGGACCCGGACAGCTTCCTGGTGCGCTGGATGCCGGTGGTGAGGCCGTTTTTGGGGAAGCTGGGGGCGCTGCTGTGGCTGGGGCTGGTTTTCTCGGCGCTCTTTGCATTGGCGCCGGAATGGAAGCAGCTTCAGGCACAGATTCCGCACGCGATTGCGCCGGACAACTGGCCGTTTTTATGGGCAACATTTTGCCTGATCAAATTGATTCACGAATTAGGACACGCGTTTGCGTGCAGACGATTCGGGGGCGAGTGCCATGAGCTGGGGCTGATGTTCCTGGTGCTGGTGCCTGCGCCTTATGTGGATGCATCGAGCGCGTGGTCGTTTCCGAGCAAATGGGCGCGGATATTCGTGGGCGCGGGGGGAATGATCATTGAACTGTTTGTGGCGGCAATATTGGCATTTGTCTGGGTCTATACGGCGAAGGATACGATGATCAATGGATTGGCGCTCAACGCGATGCTGATCGCCAGCTTCTCGACGATCATCTTCAATGCCAACCCGCTGCTGCGCTACGACGGGTATTACATCCTGTCGGACCTGCTGGAGATTCCCAATCTGCGCTATCGCTCGACGGAATACACGCTGGGGCTGGTCAAGCGGCATTTGTTTAAGGTGAAATCGAGCCAGCCGCTGCCGCCGCCGGGGCAGAGGGTCTGGCTGGCTTTGTATGCGATATCCAGCTCGATATACCGGATGTTCGTGGGCATCATGATCATCCTGATGGTGTGGAACCAGGTGCCGGTGCTGGGTGTGCTGATGGCGCTGGGCGGGGTGGTCACCTGGCTGGCGGTGCCGGTGGTCAAGACGCTCAAGTACCTGCTGATCGACCCGGAATTGCACCGCAAGCGGGCGCGGGCGACGGCCTGGGTTTTGGCGGCGGCGGCGGCGGCGGTGATCATCATCGGTGTTATTCCCGCGCCGAACGGGACGCATTTTGATGCGGAAGCGATCGTCGAGCCGGCGAACAAGAAGGTGATTTATACGATGGGGCCGGGGCTGGTGGAGGAGGTCGTCGCCAAAGATGGGCAGACGATGAAGGCGGGGGATGTGATCATTAAATGCCGCGATCGCGATCTGGAAAGCGCGATTGGGCAGACGGAGGCCCGCCTGGCGGGAGCGCTGGCTAAGAAGGCAACGGCGTTTGCTGAACCCGCGATGGCGCGAATCGCGGAAGGGGAGCGGGAGGCGCTGGCCGATGATTTGAAGACGCTGCTTCAGAAGCAAGCGGAACTGACGATCAAAGCGCCAATCGATGGAGTGCTGATCGCGCCGGAGTTGAAGCACATGGCCGGTCGATATGTGCCGGCGCACCTGGAAATCGCGACCGTGGCGACGATGGGGGACCTGCGGCTGGCCGCCGTGGTGGATCAGGATGACGCAGCGCTGCCATTTTTGAAATCGGAGAACCTGATTGAGGTGCGTTTGGCGAGCGATGTATCGCGGCGGGATTTGCGCGGGTGGCTGGAAGCGCGCACGCCCACGCCGATTTATGAGCTGCCGCATCCCGCCCTGGGCGATCATTCCGGCGGCAAAGCGCCGGTCGATCCATCCGACAAGGAAGGCAAGAAGCTGATGCGCCCGCAAATCGGGCTGTGGGTGGGCGTGAAGAATGATGATGGAGTTTATCTGCCGGGACAGAGGGCGCACCTGCGGTTTGAGCTGGAGCGCAAGCCGCTGTATTGGCAGTGGAAGCGGTGGGTGGAACAGTTGATACAGAGCAGAAGCAGCAATAAGTGGATTTGACGTTGCGCGAAATGTCCAATGACCAAGGACCAATGACCAAAGAAATCCCAATGACCAATGACGCAAAATATTTGGGCACTGGGGCTTGGTCATTCTTTGGTCATTGAGCATTCGACATTGGTCATTATCCCGCGATTCGAGAAAGTGAAATGAGCCAGTCAGCGGCACATGAATTCTGGTCGGTGTTTCACGCCCGGCGCGTGAAGATGCCGGATTTGCGCGGGCCGGATGCGCTGGTCAGCTCGGCGGTGGGGTGGGTGAAGAATCGAAGGCGGGTGCTGGCGCGGCTGAGGCGGCAGGCGGCAAGAGTCGAGAGGCTGGAGCCGGAGATTCATGCGCTGTCTACGGCGAAGATAAATGAGGCGGTGGAAGAGGGACGCGAGCTGGCGCGGCTCAATAAGCTCAAGGGCGCAGCGCTGGATCGGGGCATGGCGGTGGTGCGCGAAGGCTGCTTCCGGGCCATCGGCAAACGGCCATATCCGGTGCAGATCATGGGCGCGCTTGCCATGTGCGAAGGATATGTCACGGAAATGGCGACCGGCGAAGGCAAGACCATCACCGCATCGCTGGCGGCCAGCATTTGGGGGTGGGGCGGGAAGCCGGTTCATATTATTACGGTCAACGATTATCTGGTCGGCCGCGACGCCGAGGAGATGGGGCCAACCTATCGAGCCATGGGGCTGCGCGTGGGGTACATCACCCACGAGACCACGCCGGATGAGCGGATCGATCACTATCGTCGCGATGTGGTTTATTGCACGCAGAAGGAATTGGTGGCGGATTTCCTCCGCGATCAGATTGCCCTGGGAACGCTGCGAAGCTCGGCACAAACATCGGTGACCATGCTGCGCGGGCTGAATGCGGGGCGGCTGATGGTGCCCGGGCTCTTCCGGGTGATCGTGGACGAGGCCGACAGCGTGCTGATCGACGAGGCGGTGACGCCGCTGATCATTTCCAATTCGCCGGATGATGAGCCCAACGCCGATCGCTATCGCAAGGCCGATGAATTGTGCCAGCAGCTTCGGCCGGGGCGGGATTTCAAGATCGACTGGACGGTGCGGCAGGTTGATTTGACGCCGACCGGCGAGGAGCGGCTGGAGGAATTGTCGGGCGCGGACGGATTCTGGCGCGGCAAGCGAAGGCGCGAGGAACTGGTCACGCAGGCCCTGACAGCGCGGAATTGCTTTATTCGCGATGAGCAATACCTGGTGGATGATGAGGGGAAGGTGGCGATCATCGACGAGTTCACCGGCCGCGTCATGGCGGATCGATCGTGGCGGCATGGATTGCACCAGGCGATTGAGGTGAAGGAAACAGTAAAGGTCACGGCCGACAAGGAAAACCTGGCCCGCATGAGCTTTCAGCGGTTTTTCAGGCAGTATCCCATCCTCAGCGGCATGACCGGAACGGCTTGGGAAGCGGCCGGAGAAGTCTGGCAGATTTACCGGCGGCCGCTGGTGCGGATTCCCACCAACAAGCCGTGCATCCGAATTCATCTGCCGCTGCGGATGTTCGACACCATGGATGAGAAGTGGGCGGCGGTGGC
>JBGPEF010000574.1:0-3749 GCA_041482675.1 Tepidisphaeraceae bacterium
AAACCCACTTTAGTCAGAGAGAGCCATTTTTGTTCAGACCAAACTTAGTGCCGGTGGGCGGTGCCCACCTCCGCCCCCAAAACGGGGACAGGACTAAAACGGGGACTGGGCTAGTTTTCAATGGGACTAAAACAGGGACTGGGCTAGTTTTCAAATTCTCGCAAAGGAGAGCCTCTCATGAATCGTTCACTTCTCTTCTCCCTCCTCCTCATCCTCACCCTCTCCAATCTCGCCTTCGCCGACGAAATCCAATTCACCAACGGCGACCGCCTCACCGGCAAAATCAAATCCGCCGCCGCCGGCAAAATGATCATCACCACCGACGTCGCCGGCGATGTCACCGTTGACATGTCCAAAATAAAAACCTTCTCCACCACCGACCCCATCGAGCTCCACGTCGGCGACACCAACGTCATCAAGGCCCCCATCTCCTCCGGCCCCCAGGGCGCAATCCAAACCGCCCCCGCCGGCGGCCTCGCCGCCCAACCCATCGCCATCAAGGACATCAAAACCATCAATCCACCCCCCGTGAAATGGACCGGCGCCATCGCCGCCAACGGCCTGCTCACCCGCGGCAATTCCAACACCCAAAACTTCGGCCTCAGCATCGATGCCTCACGCCGCGCTGAAAAGGACCGCCTCTCCTTCAACGCCGGCTACCTCTACGGCCGCCAGAAAAATCCCGACACCGGCGAGCGCTCCACCACCACCGACAACTGGTTCCTCTTCGGCAAGTACGACTACTTCTTCTCCAAGCACTTCTATGGCTTCGCCTCCACCCGCATCGAGCACGACCGCATCGCCCAACTCGACCTCCGCCTCACTCCCGCCGTCGGCGTCGGCTATCAATGGATCGAACGCCCCGACCTCAATTTCCTCACCGAAGCCGGCCTCGCCTGGGTCTACGAAAGCTTCGAAAACACCGGCCACGACGACCATTTCGCCCTGCGCCTCGCCTACCACGTCGACAAAAAACTCAGCGACAAGCTCATCTTCACCCACAACCTCGAATACCTCCCCAGCATCGAAGACCTCTCCGACTTCAACCTCAACGCCGACGCCGGCGTCCGCGTCACCCTCACCAAAAGCATGTTCACCGAGTTCAAAGTCGAATGGAAATTCGACGGCCAACCCGCCCCCGGCGCGGCGGAGAATGACCTGCGCTATTTACTCGGCGTCGGGTGGGCGTTTTAAATTTAACATGGCGCTTCTAACCAAAATCTCCTCGAATGCCGCTACGAAAAATTCCGCAACATGGGCCAAGTCGTCGAAACCTCCAAACGCGCGACGAAAGTGGCGTCTTAGCGACATTTCACGGGCCTTACTCTTCCGCGGCGCGATATTATCTCGGACTTGGAATCGCCCAATTCGAATCAAGATGCCTCGCACTCGCCTTCGCCGCGCATTGTCTATTCGCGACATTACAACTTCGGATTTCCGGGGCTACAGCGGCTCCATCCATTTGATTTTCGCAAATATGGCCGCACTTGGAGCGCGCTGCGAAAGCGATTCGGGCCGCAACTGGAGCGTTACCGGGAGAAGCCCTATCACCCAGCAACCCATTTGGAACTCCTTGAGGTGCATACGCCGGCCTATCTCGAGCAATTGCACAACTCAAAGTTCTTGGCTGGTGCATTAGAAGTGCCTGTACTGCGAAAACTGCCTTGGTGGATAACGGACTGGCTAATCCTGCGGCCGATGCGATGGGCAACCCTCGGTACACTCATGAGTTCCTATCTCGCGCTGAAGCATAAGCTCGTCGTAAACCTGGGCGGCGGCTACCACCATGCCAGCGCGGATGACGGTCATGGTTTCTCCATTTATGCGGACACTGCGATTGCGATAGAGGACTTGAGGCAATCGAGGAGGCTGCGGGACGAAGATACCGTGGCTTATATCGATCTCGACGCTCACCAGGGCGATGGCGTTTGCCGCCGGTTTGCCAATGATCCGCGAGTGTTCATTTATGATCAGTACAACAGCACCATTTTTCCCATGGATGCCGAAGCACGGCGACGGGTGGATTGCGATGTTCCCCTGGGCCCGCGTTGTAGCGACACCGAATATTTATCCGCATTGCGGAGCCGATTGCCGATGTTTCTCGACTCGATCACCCGGGGAGGTCATGTGAAGCTGGCCATCTATAATGCGGGGACAGACATTTCCATCGACGACCAGTTGGGCGGACTCGCGGTATCGGCATGCGGGGTGTTGGAGCGGGACAAATTCGTGTTGACGGAACTCGTGAATCGGCGAATTCCGACTATGGTGCTCCTGAGTGGTGGATACAGCCGCGACAGCTACCAAATGGTAGCGGCGATGGTCGCCTTCGTGATCGAAACGTGGGGGGGTGCGCTGCCGCGCGAGCCCGGAGGCGGATGAATTCGAACGAGTAAGAGGGACATTCCTGCTTCCTAACCACCTCACTACCGTTTCCCCGCCTTGAGCTCTTCCGCCAAATTCTCCCGCCCCCTCTCCTCATATACCGGCCATCCAAACTCCCCGTCATCACTTTCCACCCCCAGCTCGCACCCGGCGCTTTTCGGCAGGATCTTAAAAACCCCATCCGCCCGCGCCGACTTCAGCACATCCACCAAAAACTCCCCGAAGACGCTTTCGATCTGGTCTGCATCCCCCTTCCTCACCGAACCATCCCGCATCACAAACTCAACCATCTCACCCTCAATCATTTTCTCAATCGATCTCCGCCACCTCGGCAGCTTAACCTCCGCAAAACTCTCATGAGACCATGTTCCATCCGGCTCCGACTCCGGCCGCGTATCAAGGTGCAGCAACACAAATGGCGGACTGAGCCCACCGTCATACAGCCAGAACCACAGGTCGATCCGGCTCACCGGCCGATGCTCCCCGGCCGTCTTCGGGTCCCGATGGAGCTTGACGTATTTCGCGACATTATCAAACAGCATCGCCCGCACCTTGGCCGCATCCTCCTTCAAATCGATCTTCACGGTCACCCCATTCTACTTGCCCTGAAAATGAAACCAGAAATGAAACCGGGCCAGCGCTGCGGCAAATCAGAACGCGCCGACGGGCTAATCTCTTCCCCTACCCGTAGTAGCGCCCCTCGCCAAACAGCGCTTGCCATAGTACCCCGCGCAGCTCCTGTTCCACCAACAAGTTGCGCCTTCCTGTTGCGCTTTGAGACAAAATTAAAAAATCTTCCTCCATTTCCCTTAGCAAATCCCAAAATCCGTTGCGCCTGACGGGAAAAAACGTGCCCGTTCGCGCAACAAGCGGGGGATATATAGAGGGAGGTGTTTTATGCAACGTATCTCCGGCTCCGCCGGACACCATCTTCGCCGCAACTTACCCGGCTCCCCGTCCCTTCGTAGCTTGGCCATCCCGCCCAAAGTCCGCGCCCGCCCATGGCCTTTCCCGTGCTACCGAACGAACCCATTTCCAATCCCCACCTCTCCCTCCTTCAACGTTCGATGTTCGGCTCATGTCGCCATTGCGGTGCTTTTCTCTGTTGTGCGAGGGCATGAGCGGGTGCAAGATAGTTTCGTCGCTCACGGAGGAGCCGATGGATTTCCCAATTCAAGACCTCATGGATGAACAGGCATGCTACGACAAACTCGTGAAACTGCTGCATCCCGACGGCCTGGTCTGCCCACGTTGCGGGGCGATGGATCGTCTGGGCGTGCATCGCCGTCACCGGGCGCCTCTGATCGATTATCAGTGCGGTCGATGCCGGCGCGTTTTCAACTGCTTCACAGGGACTGTTTTGC
>JBGPEF010000575.1:0-3749 GCA_041482675.1 Tepidisphaeraceae bacterium
CGGGGAGCGTCGCGACGATCGCCAGCACAACCAAGGCCAGCGCCGCGAAAATGCGGCGCTGCGTCCAGCCGTGTTTTTTCAGGCCAATGATCATCTTTTAGTTCTTCTCCCCGCGGACGGTGGGACAGATCAGGGAATCGATGCGGACTTCGTTGCGTTTGAGGATGCCGCCGGGGCAGATGATGGATTGCACCGCGACCGAGGCGGCCTGGGCGCTGCCGCCGCGGAGGACGATGGAGTCGTGGAGTTTTGCGGTGCTGTCCACCGATGCGCCTTCTTCAACGATGGAGAAAGTCGATTCCCAGTTTTCGGCGAAGGCGCTGGTGGGGGCGGCTTTGCCGGTGAGGCGTTGATGGTAGTCGCGGAGCGCGGCGATGTAGTCGGCCAGGGTGCGGACGGGAAGAGCGGAGGGATGTTGCCGCTGGAGAACGGTAACCCGATGCGCGGCGGCGATGGCGGGGAGGGCTTGTTCTTTCATATCCACAAAACCGTGCTCGGGAATGCTTTTGAGCGCGCCGCAACGGACGAGCATCAGGCCGCTGGGGGTGCCGTCGAGGTGGGAGACGATGCTGACATCTCCGCCCATGGCCGCCAGCGCGGAAGCGAGATCGGCGAGGGGTTCGCGGAGGACCTGGGCGGCGTTGGCGACGAGGAGGTAGTCGTCTTGATCATATTGGGAAGCGAGATCGCGGAGGACGCCGCCGGTGCCGCGGAAGTCGAAGGGATCGCGTTCAATTTCGACGGCCTTTTGGCCATCGATGGAAAGTGGCTGGGGGGCAGCGCGGTCAATCACGATGCGAAGAGGGACGGCCGCTTCGGCGATGGGGGCAAGCTCGTGGGATGCGCGGGCCCAGGAGTCGAGGATGGTGCAGTTGGATTCGAGGGGGAGCTGGAAAACGAGCCGTCCGATGGCCGTGCCGAAGGCGCCTGCGCGCACGGAGCCTCCCAGCAGCACCATGGCCCGCAAATGGGCCAGAGGCCGCGAACTGGGTCTCCTGGGGATGACCGTCAGCACGCTCATGGTTCAAATCCGAAGTCGGCGAGGAAATCAGGGCTCCCCTCTCCAGGGGGGTGAAATCAACATACACCACAAACGCCCCGACCATATCAAATCGCGACCGGGTCGCGCAAACTTTCTGATATTCCGCCCCCAATCCAAGTCAGGTTGTAAACAGTGTCTGTACCTTCCTTTATTGTTCGGTGGCGAGCGTTGTCTTGCTTATTGGACACTTGGCGCGTCGCGCCTGGAGGCGGCGGATGATAGCGCTGGTAAACAGGGAGGCCGCGAAGGGCAAACCGTGTACGAGATAGCGCCGGGCGAGCCGGCGGGGTTCCTGAGCGAGGCGATGGAGCCATTCGAAACCGGCCCGCTGCATCCATTGCGGGGCGCGCTTCACGTGGCCCGATAAAAAGCTGAAGCTGATTCCGATGCCCAGCCACCAGGCGCGGGGGAGATAGCCGCGAAGCTGGCCGATGAGCCATTCCTGCTTGGGAGAACCGAGGGCGACATAGACGATGTCGGGATTGGCGGCGATGAGGTTGGCGATGAGCTTCTGGACCTGGGCTTCATCACTTTCGAATCCGAACTCGGGATAGAAGATGCCGGCGACGCGAACGCCGGGGTATTTGGCTTTGAGAACTTCGGCCGCCTGTTCCGCAGTGCCTTTTGCGCCGCCCAGGAGATAGATGGAGCGATTTCGCTGCCCGGCCGCGGCACTGAGCGAAGAAATCAGGCTGGAACCAGCGACACGCTCCGGCAGCGGCGTGCCCTGGAAGCGCGAGGCCCAGATCAGCGGCATGCCATCGGCGACAACAAGTGCCGCGTGGGAATAGAGGGCTCGCAGTTTGCGGTCGCGGGTGAGACGGCGAATGTGATCGAGGTTGGGGGTGACGCACCAGCCGCCGCGGCCGGCTTCAAGTTGGCCGATAATATGATCGACAGCGCCGGCTTCGGTGATGGCGTGGAGGGTTTGACCTTTGAGGGTGACGGTGGGGACGATTGAGGGGCGATGGTGAATCTGGCGCGTGGACTGGACCGCCGCCGATTGCGGCACCGCTTGATCCGTGAAAATGCTGGGAGCCAGCCCGATGGCCACCTGGCCATGACCAGCAGACAACTCAGTTGTTGCCATTTCGCCCTTCCCTGCGTGGAGGAATGTTTTGGTTCGCCCGGGGGGTGAGTGCCCTGCTCCCAAAACGCGGAGCTGTCCCTACTCCGCTTACATCGCTAAAAATTATACCATTAGAGAAGCGGAATGCGCAGTATTTGCGAAGGGAGCCGCCGGATTTGGGGGTGCCCCAGTTTTAAGCCCTGACCATTGCTGGAGTTGCCGCTCATCGAGACGGCGCGTGGCCGATGCTTTGCCACGTATTAAACAAGCCCATTGATAGTCGCGAAGGAAGCGGTGGAAGGGTAGATCATCGTAGCGATTTTCTCGCCTTAGCATTGCCTTAGTAAATCCCCACCACATCCCCAGTCCGCCGAGAAAGTATGGAGGCCGGGTCATTCTGAATATTGCGCTGGCGGTCATATAAGGGAGGCTGGTGCCCATGAAGTATTGGCCAAAACCGTGGCGCATTCGGCCGGTGAGAATGCCCTGGTGGCTGGAGCCCATGGCGCGAAGGTGAATGAAACGGATCTGGGATTCATCCCAACTGCACGCGATCCAGCCGAGCATTCTACAGCGGTGGCAGTCGATTCCATCCCACATGACCTGGCGAACGAAGCCGCCGATCTGCTGGAAACATTCCGTGCGATAAAACTTGATCATGCCAACCGACATTTCATCGCCACAGGCTTCGCTGATGAGGTTTCCCTTGTCGTCGCGGAAATAAGGTTTGCCGGAGCAGGTGCCGATGCGGGGAGTGGCTTCCATTTTTTCAATCAGGGTTTGGAAGTAGCCGTGAGGAATGTCCAGGTCGAGGTCGAGCTTGCAGATGTAATCGAACTCGCCGGGATTGATCGTTTCATAGCCGGCGTAGAAGGCATCAATGACGCCGGGGCCAACCGAGCGCCGGCCACGGTCTTCGCGGCGGAGGATGCGGATGTAAGGGAACTTGTCGGCGTATTCCTGGAGGATCTGGGGCGTCGCGTCGGTGGAGCCATCATCAACGATGACCCAGAGCGCGGGAGGAATGCTTTGGCGCGTGATGCTCTCGAGCGTGAGCCGCGCGTAGTCGGCTTCATCGCGAGCGGGAGTGATGAGAGCGTAGCGTCGGCTCATGCGTTTACCGTGGTGCGGGCGGGAGTGCGGTAGCCCTGGGGATGCGATTCGTGCCATTTCCAGGCCGATTCGACGATCTGCTTGATGCTGGTATAGCGCGGTTTCCAGCCGAGTTTGCTGATCAACTTTTGCGGCGAGGCGACGAGAGCGGGAGGGTCGCCGGGGCGGCGGGCGACGATGTCGAAGGGGATTGGCTTGCCGGCCACTTCTTCGCAGGCGCGGATGACTTCCAGAACTGAGCTGCCTGCGCCGGTGCCGATGTTGAACACTTCGGCGGTGCCGGGAGTCGTCGCTTCGATGGCGAGGCGGTGTGCCTGGCCGAGATCGTCAACGTGGACGTAATCGCGGAGGCAGGTGCCATCGGGCGTGGGGTAGTCGTTGCCGAAGACGAGAAGCTTTTTGCGCTGGCCGAGCGGGACCTGGAGGGTGAGGGGGATGAGATGGTTTTCGGGATTGTGGTCTTCGCCGTGCTGGCCGCCCTCGGATGCGCCGGCGGCGTTGAAGTAGCGGAGGAGCGTGAAACCC
>JBGPEF010000576.1:0-3747 GCA_041482675.1 Tepidisphaeraceae bacterium
GGGGGCGGGGCTGGGGGGGGGCGGGGGGGGGGGGGGGGGGGGGGGGGGGGGGGGGGGGGGGGGGGGGGGGGGGCTTTGAGGGGTTTCGGCAGAACAATGATTTTTATTATCTGTGCGGGGTGGAGGTGCCGCATGCTTATTTGCTGATCGATGCGGAGCGGGGGAACAGTGCGCTTTATTTGCAGCAGGCGGATGCGAAGCATGAGGAGACGGATGGGCCGATGCTGGGGCCGGGGGATGGGGATTTTGTGAGGGCGAGGACGGGGGTGGAGGAGACGAAGGTGCTTGGGGCGCTGGGGGAGGATTTGCGCGGGAAGAGGCGGGTTTGGCTGGCCAAATGTGAGCCGGAGGGGCGGATGGCGTGTCAGGATACGCTGCGACATATGCGGAAATCGGCCGAGGCGGACCCGATGGATCGGCGAATCTTCGAAACGGATCGGATGAGGGCGCGGGTGGAGGAGATTGCGCCGGGGGCGGAGGTGATGGATCTGTCGCCGATTTTGCAGAGACTGCGCATCGTCAAAAGTGCGGCCGAGATTGAGCTGATGCGGAAGACGGGAAAATTGTCGGCCAAGGCTGCGCTTGCGGCGATGGAGACGACGCGGGTGGGACTGTTTGAGTATCAGCTCGGGGCACAGGCGGAAGCTGTTTATCTCGATGGGGGCGCGAGGGGCGGCGGGTATCGGCCGATCATCGCGGCGGGGAAGAATATCTGGATGATGCATTACTGGAGGAATGATTGCCGCCTGTTGGATGGGGAGATGGTGCTGTTTGATTATGCGCCGGACCTGGGGAATTACACGAGCGATATTGGGCGGATGTGGCCGGTGAATGGAAGATTCAATTCAGAGCAGCGGGAGGTTTATGGGTTTGTGGTGGAGTATCACAAGGTGCTGCTGTCGCTGATTCGCGCGGGGAGGATGGCGGATGATGTATTGCGTGAGGCCGCGGAAAGGATGAGGGCGCGGCAGTGGAAATTCTCCAGGGAACTTTATCGCGAAGGAGCGATGAAGCTGCTCGAGTCCAAGCGGCCGCTGTCGCACGGCGTGGGAATGGCGGTCCATGAGGCGGATGGGTGGCGGGATCGGCCGATGGAGGAGGGGCTGGTTTTTGCCGTCGATCCGGAATTTGTCGTGCCGGAGTTGAAGCTGTATGTGAGGTGCGAGGATACGGTGGTGGTGACGAAGGAGGGGTGTGAGAATCTGACGGGTGATGCGCCGGTGGAGATCGAGCTGATCGAGGCGGTGATGCGGCGATGAGAGTGATCGATTCACATACCGGGGGCGAGCCGACGCGAGTGGTCGTCGGCGGCGGGCCGGATTTGGGGGGCGGGAGTGTAAAGCGGCAACTGGAAGTGCTGCGCGAGAAGCACGATTGGGTGAGGTCGGCGATTATTCATGAGCCCCGCGGATCGGAAGTAATGGTGGGGGCGATGCTCGTACCGCCGGAGGATCAGAGTTGCGCCGCCGGAGTGATTTTTTTCAATAACGTCGGCTATCTGGGAATGTGCGGCCACGGGACGATTGGCGTGGCAGTAACACTCTTCCATCTCGGACAAATCGGCGTCGGCGAACATCGTCTGCAAACGCCGGTGGGAATCGTCAAGGTCTGGGTGGAGGATCGGAACACGGTCAGCATTGAAAATGTGGAGAGCTATCGCAAGACCAAAGATTTGGCCGTTGAAGTAGAGGGCAAGGTTGTGCGCGGCGATGTCGCGTGGGGAGGAAACTGGTTTTTTCTCGTGCGCGATCATGGCGAGAAAATCGAGCCGGGCAATGTGCAGCGATTGACCGCGTTCACCAAAGAGATCCGCGCGGCGCTGGGTGCGGCCGGGCACGATGAAATCGATCACATCGAACTTTTCGCCCCGGCCGATCCCACCCAAGCCGACAGCAAAAACTTCGTGCTCTGTCCGGGCGGCGCGTACGACCGCTCCCCCTGTGGAACAGGAACGAGCGCCAAAATGGCCTGTCTCGTCGCCGATGGAAAGCTCAAGCCTGGCGAGACCTGGCGTCAAGAGAGCATCATCGGCAGCATTTTCGAAGGATCGGTGCGAGTTGAAAATGGCCGAGTTTTCCCGCGCATCCGTGGGCAGGCCTATGTGAACGCCGAATCAACAATCCTCATCGATCCCGCCGATCCCTATCGCTTCGGGATTCGCCCATGAGTCGCTGCGCGCTCATCGTCGGCGGCGGAATCATCGGTGCTTCGTCGGCACATTTTCTGATCGAAGCCGGATGGAACGTCACCATCATCGACCGCGGCCGATTTGCCGGCGGCTGCTCCCACGCCAACTGCGGCCTGATTTGTCCGAGTCATATTCTGCCGCTTGCTGAGCCGGGGGCGGTGCGGCGGACGCTGGCGGCGATGCTGTCGAAGAATTCGCCGTTCTATATCAAGCCTCGACTGGACCTGGCGCTCTGGGCGTGGATGTGGAACTTCGCGCGGCGCTGCAACACCGAGTGCATGATCGAAGCCGGAAAAGCCCTTCAGCCGCTGCTTGAATCGTCGATGCACATCTACGAACAACTCGGCCTGGATTGCGAGTGGGAGAAGAAAGGGTTGCTCTTCGCATACGCCGAACAGGCCAAGCTCGATGCCTATGCCGAGAGCGATCGCATGTTGCGCGACTCTTTCAATCATCCCGCACGGAAATTGAACGGCGCTGAGCTTTCGGCAATGGAACCTGCGCTCAAAGATGGCCTGGCCGGTGGCTGGTTTTATGAGGGTGATGCCCATCTGCGGCCGGATCGACTGATGGATTCGTGGAAAACGAAATTGGTGGATCGCGGCGTGTTGATTCGAGAGAATTGCGAACTGAAGGGATTCGTCGGCGAGAACGGAAAGGCCCAAGCCGCCAAAACATCCACCGGCGAACTCACGGCCGACGCCTTTATTCTCGCAACCGGCGCCTGGACGCCGCTCCTCAACAAGGAATTGGGCTGTCGCATCCCGATTCAACCAGGCAAGGGTTATTCCATAACCATGCGCCGGCCGAATAGTTGTCCGAAAATCCCGTTGATATTCCCGGAGACGAAAGTGGCCGTCACCCCCATGCAATCCGGCTATCGACTCGGCTCGATGATGGAATTCTCCGGTTATGATGAATCCCTGCGGCCAAAGAGACTGGATCTCCTCAAAGTCGGCGCGGAGCCGTTCCTCAAGGAGCCTTACACGAAGGATATCGAGGAACAATGGTTTGGTTGGCGGCCTATGACGAGTGATGGCCTGCCGATCATTGATTTCAGCCCGGCCATGAGCAATGTTCTCATCGCCGCCGGCCACAACATGATCGGCATGTCGACCGGGCCGGGAACGGGGAGACTGGTGGCGGAAATGATTAATGGCGGGCAGATGCACATTGATCCGCGGGCGTATTCGCTGGCGAGGTTTTAGAAGAGCAGATTAAACACGAAGGCACGAAGACACGAAGGCCAACTTGGCGTATTGCGTCGGTTCGGAAGGGATGCGTATGTTTATTTTGGAAAGAAGAGATGCGGTCGGGTTAGGTTGCCTGGTGAGACGGGCGCGCCTTTGTGTCTTGGCGCCTATGTGGTTCAGTATCTTTCTTATGGGGACCACGGTTGCAGAGGGACAGGTGCTGGATAAGCAGAAGCTTCTGGAGAGACAGACGTTTTGGGATAACCGGGATTGGGATTGGTATAAGGAGAACATTCCATTTTTTGAATGTCCCGATGCCGAAATCGAGACTACTTATTATTACCGCTGGGAGCTGGTGACCAAGCA
>JBGPEF010000577.1:0-3742 GCA_041482675.1 Tepidisphaeraceae bacterium
CCTTCGCGGCCTCGGACGCCGCCCGCAGCTTCCTGCGATCATTCGCGAACCACAATATCGCCTCTGCCAGCGCCTTGGCGTCTCGAGTTGGCACGATCCTCCCGTCCAGCTCATCCGTAACCACTCTCCCGCAGTTGGGCGTGGCGATCACCGGCAAGCCATGGCTCATCGCCTCCAGCTGCGTAATCGCAAACCCGTCCGAGATCGTCGGCAGCACGAACAAATCCGCTTCGCGGTACATCCCCGCTGCCTCATCCCGCGTCACCCGGCCGATGAATTTCATATTGGCCGGCGCGGATTTCACGGCCTCCTGCGAAATGGCAATCGGGCCCGCGACGGTGATGAGCACATCGCTGCCCAAGAGTAATTTCGCCGCCTCCACGAGATACTGGATCCCTTTGCGAAGAATCACGCTCCCCAGCCAAAGCACATGCAACGGCCCACCGCTCTTCCTCTCGAGAGCGGCATTCGTGGAATCCTCATAAGCCAGCGGAATGACAACGACCTTCTCCGCCGCCACCCCCTGCTTCACCAGCGCATCTTTCGACCACTGTGAATTCACCACCACCGCATCCGCCAGCTTCCATTCCTCATGAAGTCTCTTCCAATAAACCTCCGGCTTGCGCCCTTCCACCTTCTCCCATCCCGGCCAACGCTGCACCTCCTCCAACACCATTTCTTCCTCGACCCGCCCCGGATCGATCTGGTCTACAACACAGAATACGCCCCGTTCCCGCAGCATCTGCATCGTCTCAAGGCAAGCGGTGTCGTAGCCATAAAATCTCAATTCATCCGCGCTGAATTTTCGTCGAGCCAGATCGCGATTCACCGCTTCACAGAATTGCTTGCCAATCCGGAGGTACTCCAGGTGCTCTGCCTCGACGCTCCGATTCCGCGGCTGGCCCACCCGGTCCATCAGCGCCTTGGGCGTGAAAGCGGTCACTCGTTGCGGTGGAATCTCGGGATGATACCGCCCCGCCATCGCCCGCCAGGATGCCGGCCCGCGACGCAGCAGCCCCCGCCCAAAACCGCACCAGGCATCGGTGTACAAACGCAGCAACCGCCCCCGTCGCAGGAAGGCCCTGGGGACCGCGTAATGCTCGCGTGAACCGACCAGTGTCACGATCCAATCCGCGGCCATACTAAACATTGTCCGCGAGACTCAATGCGGTCCTTGAGGGGAGGAAAAAGCGGCTGAGCCAGACCAGCCCGGCCAGCACCATGAATCCCAACAGCAGCGCCCAAAGCTCCGGGAATGTCACGTCACGGAAGCAGCGGAACAACCATGTCAGCAACCCCAGGCTCATCATAATCACCATGGGCCGCCCCGCACTCTTCTGTAGCGCCCGCTCTGCGATCGAATAGAGCAATCCCATCAGCAGCCCGCCCTCAATAACGCCCGCCAATCCATATTTAAAATACCAGGATCCCACCAGCCCGTGCGAGATGGTCGTTCCTTCGCGCCCTTCGCCTCTCCCGGTGTAGGTCGCGTTATACCACTCCGAGAGCGGATCCAACGGCTTACTCGTCCACAGCGCCCTGGGAATCGGGTGTGTGATCAGGTGAAATGCAAAATCCGGCACGGGGCGGAGGATGACCTCTCCTGGAAATCGGTCATAGAAAAATGGCCGCGTCTCCGGAATCAGGCTATATCCCAGCAGCCCCTCGGAAAACATGTGGTTCCCCGAGACCTTGAACAGCTCCACCTGAGAGACATCCCGGTCCTCCTCCTTCACGCCCCGGAACATTCCCTGAAACTGCACCAGCGCCAGCACCAGCAGCAAAAACCCCCCACTGCGCACATATGCCCTCAAACTCAATTTTCGCCCCTGCGCCGCCGCCTGGAGCTGATATTTCATGTACACCAGCGCAATCACCGGCAGCCCCATGAATACAACCTGACCGCGCGTTCCGGTTCCAAGCGACATGGCCATCCAGAATCCCCAGATCAGCCACGCTACGATTTTCGGCGCTGTCTTCTTGGCCACGAGCACGGCGTAGAAAGCCGCGAACAATCCCCCCAGGTAACCCGCCTCAACCCACTGGGCAACGTATCCACCCCAGTTGTAGTTCACGTTTCCCGTCCGCCCCACCGTCCAGTGCACCGCGTCCGCGGTTCCGCGCATCGACGTGATCGACTTGATGAATACATCCGGGAAACGCTCTTCAGTAAACAGTAAATAGGGGAGTATGCCCAGAGCGAAAAACAGGATTACCAGGAAAAAGTAGTACCCGCTCGAGTTCGATTCAGGCAGCTTGAGGATCCACCGCTCCAGCCTTTTCCCGTACTGAAGCAGCAGCCCCGCCGACATCATCATGATGAACAGGCAATGGAGCGTCGCCGCTTTGGCAATCACCAGCGGAGGCAACGGCGAGAGCGCGAAATTGATGTTAAACCAATACGTGAGGTAATCCATGCAAAACCACACGATTACCCCACCATAAAGCATCAGCGCACCCACCCCGTTTCGCCGCGGGAAGCGCACCAACTCAACGACGCAGAACCAGGCGCAGATCACCGTCAAACTCACGAATCCCGCATCCGTCAGCGTCGGCATTCCGCCCACCGCCCATGACACAGCGCACATCGACAGCGGCAGCAAAAATGCCAATGGCGCCCACTTTGAGCGCGGCCGGGGCCCGACCTGCGCTGGCGCTTCGAATTGCAGCGGAAGCGATTCTGGATAATACCCAGTTACTGCCGTTTCCATCGAAAATCTACCCATGCCGTTTGCACCACTTGCGGAAGCCGCGAACGCCTGCTTCAATCAACCCTCATGCCAGAGTATCGCTCACAAATGCCGAAGTTCAAACTCTCTACGCGATGAAAGGGCCGTTGTTCCCGCGAATGTCTCCGCGGGCCCTTTTATAGGACCCCTCCGATCACCCCAAAATCCGCAACGCCGCCCGAAGCCCCTCCACCGGATCGGCCCGCCGCCGCCAATCCGCCAGGACCCCGGCCGATCCGGCTTTGAATTGCTCAATTCGCCCCTCCGCCGTCACCTCCCTCAGCCGCTGGACCATCGCCGCCAGGTCGCCCGGCGGGAATGTAAAGCCATTGACGTCATCCCTCACCAGCTCCGCGGCCGCCCCGACCACATTGCTGCACACCACCGCCAATCCTGCCGCCAAAGCCTCATTGATCACCAAAGCCCAGGGCTCGTAATCGCTGGGCAACACCAAAACATCGGACAACTGATATAGAGCGCTCACCAGCGCCTGCTCGCCGATAAAACCCGTGAAGCAGACCCGCGATTTCAAATTCTGTGGCACGCGGCCGATCAACTCCTCCCGCATCGCCCCATCGCCAACCATCAGCAGATCCCAATTCGGCCTCTCGTTGGCCAGCGCCACAAGTGAATCCACCGCGAGGTCCGGCCGCTTGGCAGGCGTTAACCTGCCGCTGAACACGATCCGGCGCCGATCTCGCGAGAGCCCAAATCGCCGCGCGGCAGCGTCCACGATCTCGCGGTCAGTTTTTTTGATCGCGTCATAATCCGGTTCCACCGGCGAATAAAAAATCCGCTCACCTGGCGCACCGTATTTCTGAAAATATTCCCTCCCCAGCGATCCACACGCCAAAATCGCATCGCACCAGCCAAGGATGCGCTTCAAAACCCGCCGTTTGACAACGGCTTTGATACCGCTCGCCTGGTCCCCCCGAATATTGCTGTCCCCCCAAAGCAGCACCGGGACATTGTGCGAAGCGGACCAGCGCAAAATGCGCAATCGCGCTGGATCG
>JBGPEF010000578.1:0-3736 GCA_041482675.1 Tepidisphaeraceae bacterium
CATCGAAGGAGAGCAGCGCCACCTGACCCATGCCCGCCCGCCCGAAACAAGCCGTCCCTTTTCCGCCGAGCAGGTCGAGCTTCTGAGCATCCGGAGACGGAGTAATATTTCGGGAGGGGACATTCTCCACTCGGGATACCAGACCGGCGGCCTTGGTGTCGGCCAGCGTCAGATTCATCGTCTGGGCGCTGCCGATCTCGCCGGGGAGCAGCTTGATGATCGGGCTATCCACCGGAATCGGCCCATCTCCCGCCCAAAAAATCAGCCGCCCGCCACCGCGCACCCACGTCACAATCGCATCCTGCCGCTGCGGGCTCATGTTCACAATATCCGCGGCCGCGAGAACCAGCGCATCGAGACACTCATACCCCACCTTCGCATCCGGCAGCATCCGCGGCTCGAGATATCCAATCTGAATATCCGGCGACGGCACAATCTGCTGGCCCGCCTGCGGAGCCGGCGTATTCTCATCCGCCCATTTGAACTGACCTTTAAGAATGCCCAGTCCATGTTGCGATACGCCGCTCACCCCCAGCAGAATTTCCCCAGCCCCACTGGCGTAATAAACCTGCCCAAACCGGCCACCGGGGCGGTCGGGCGGCTTAAACGGCTGCTCGGCCAGCGCCTTCAGGCTCCCCGGATCGCGAATCACCGCGATCGTGTCCTCCAGCTGAAAAGTCAGCGGCACATACACCAGAATTGTGCTGGGATCGGGCCGAATCGTCGCCGGATTCAGAATCCGCAGGGCAAATGTCTTGTCATGCGGCGCGATGATCTCAATGAGCACGTTCCGGGCCGGCAAAGCCGCATCATCCGACGCGGTGATATAAACCGGCGCCCAGCGGCCGGCCCGAAATGCCCCGTTCCACCCAATGTCCACCTGCAAATTGACTCTGGCCGGCGCCGCCGCCGGAAGCAGCGCCAGCAGGGCGGCCAGAAGCTTGAAAAAGGGTCGAGCCATCGCTTGGGGGAATCATTGCCAAACACAACCGTGATAGCAACGGGATTCCATCATTGAGTCGATTGCCGTCTGCCGATATTGCTTGAAAAGTGTCGGTTTCCACGCCGCAAAAGCGTGCAAACCGCCCGGCCCCTGTTAACGTACGACTGTAGGGCATGTTTCAACATGCCGCTTGACAGTCGCAATTGTCCTGCTTGACGGATATCGCCAGCAGGGCAATACTTTTGGTCAGTCTATTATGCACCGCACCCGGCAAATGCTCGTGGCCACAGTCCTGACGACCGCCCTGATCACAGGGGCCGCCAGAGGGGCTGACGCCGCGCCCGCATCCCGGCCGCATCCCGTGTCGGTCGCCCGGCGGCTTGCGGCGAAGATCACCATGAGCTTCCGCCAGGTCCTCCCGGCCGCGCGGCTTGCCCCGCTTCGGGTGAGCGGTGATTCAAACGTGGTGGCGGCAATCGTCCCCACCTCCATCGCGCTGCCCACAGCGCCTTTCGATGCCTCGCCCGCTCTCTATCCGCTTCCCCCGCCCGTTCTCTAATCAACTCTAACTGGCCGCCAGCGCCTGATTCTCGATTTGCATGGCGGCACGTCTTCGTTAATTTTCCCGGGGGACATTGCAGGAAGTTGAGACGACCATGCCACTGACCGTACAACGCGTTCTGACTCTCATGTTTGGCAGCCGCAACGAGAGGCTGCTGAAGCGCTATCACCTGATCGTTAATCAGGTCAACGCGCTCGAGTCGAAAATCCAGCCCATGACCGATGAGCAACTGCGCGAGCGCACCGCCGAAATTGGCGAGGAATTGCGCTCCGGAAAGCTCAAGAGTATTGAAGTAATGCCGGAATGTTTCGCCATCATCCGCGAATCGATGGACCGCAACATCGGCATCCGGCAGATCTTCAACCCCGAAGAGCATTTCGACCCCGACCAGTTCGACGATGAAATGCTCGAGCTGTATGACTCGGTGCAGCGGCGGATGATCCAGACCGGCGAGCCGTGGACCCGCGTACCCATTCCGCCCAAACTCTATGAGGCGGTGCGAAAAATCTATCCCGAATCCCGCCCGCCGTTCCGCGCCCGCTGTTTCGACGTGCAGATCATCGGCGGCGTGGTTCTCTATGAAGGCAAAATCGCCGAAATGGCCACCGGCGAAGGCAAGACTTTCGTTGCCCCCCTGGCCTGCTTCATGCGCGTGCTCGAAGGCATGCAGACCCACGTGGTGACCGTCAACGATTATCTCGTTCGCCGTGATGCCAACTGGATTCGCCCCGCATTCGAAAATCTGGGCCTGACTGTTGGATTCATTCAGTCCGAGATGGAGCCCGGCGGCGAAGTCCGCCGCAAGATGTACGAGTGCGATGTCACCTATGGCACCAACAGCGAATTTGGCTTTGATTTCCTCCGCGACAACATGAAGGAGCGGGTGGACCTCCAGGTGCAGGGGGCTCTCGATTTTGCGATCGTCGATGAGGTGGACTCGATCCTGATCGACGAGGCGCGCACGCCCCTGATCATCAGCGGCGCTGCTCATGATGATGCTCCCAAATATCGCGAGGCCGACCGCGTGGCCCGAAAAGTCATCGAGATCAACAAGCCCTTTGCCGCTGTTGAGAAGGAAGTCGATGCCGCCAAACGCGCCATCAAGGCGGCCGAGGGTGACATCGACAAGAACAAGGGCGACAAGGATGAAGTCGAGGCGGCCAAAAAGCGCAAGGAAGATGCGGAAAAGCGTCTTGTCGAGGCGGAGGCCAAAAAGCAGGGCCTGACGCAGTTTTACGAGGTGGAGTTGGACCGCAAGAGCGTCCATCTCACCCACGAAGGCATTGCCGCCCAGGAAGAAGCCGGCGTCGGCAGCTTTTACGTCGGCAACAACATGGAATGGCCGCACCTCATGGAGCAGTCCCTCCGCGCCCACGTGGTCTATGAGCGCGACAAGGATTATGTCGTCGAGCGCGGCCAGCGCGGCGAGATGGAAGTCGTCATCGTCGATGAATACACCGGCCGAAAAATGGTGGGGCGGCAGTGGTCCGATGGATTACACCAGGCGATCGAGGCCAAGGAAAAGGTGCCCATCAAGCAGGAGACGCAAACCCTGGCAACCGTCACGCTCCAGAACTTTTTCAAGCTCTACAAGCAATTGGCCGGCATGACCGGAACCGCGCAGACCGAAGCCGAGGAATTCGGCAAAATCTATAAGCTCGAAGTCGTGACCATCCCCACCAATCGCCCGGTGGTTCGCTCCGACGGGGAAGATCGCGTCTATCGCTCCGCCCGCGAAAAGTGGGAGGCGATTCTCGAAGAAATCAAGGAGACCAGCGACAAGGGCCGCCCCGTTCTGGTCGGCACCACCAGCGTCGAAAAGAGCGAAATGCTCTCCCACATGCTCAAACGCAAGTACGGCATCGAGCATGAGGTGCTCAACGCCAAGCAGCACGAGCGCGAGGCCCAGATCGTCCTCAAGGCCGGCCAGCAGCATCAAAACATGCACGGCGAAACCGTTGGCAACGTCACCGTCGCCACCAACATGGCTGGCCGCGGCACCGACATCAAATTGACTCCCGAAACCACCAAAGCCGGCGGCCTGCACGTGATCGGCACCGAGCGCCACACCGCCCGCCGCATCGACAACCAGCTCCGCGGCCGCGGCGGCCGCCAGGGCGACGCCGGCTCATCGCGCTTTTATGTCTCGCTCGAAGACGAGCTGATGAAGCTCTTCGCCGGCGAGTGGACGATCAAAGTGCTCGGCTGGCTCGGCATGGAAGAGGGCATGG
>JBGPEF010000579.1:0-3734 GCA_041482675.1 Tepidisphaeraceae bacterium
ACTTTGCCCAAGGCCAAGGAAGTGAAGGCGTTCGCCGAGAAGCTGATCACCCTGGCCCGCAGGGGGACGCTGCACGCGCGGCGTCGGGTGATCGCCCTGCTCAACGACCGCCGGCTGGTGGATGAAGACCAGGAGTTCACGGGGCAGACGGTGGTGCAGAAGCTGTTTGATGATGTAGCGCCCAAATTCGCCGCCCGCAACGGCGGTTATACGCGGATCATCAAGCTGTCCGACCACCGCATCGGCGATGGCGGCAGCCTGTGTCTGCTTCAGCTCCTGCTCGAGGAATCGATTCCCCCCAAGGGCACGGCCCGCCGCTCCGCCGGGCTGCGGCGCAAGCGCAACGAGCGCCGCCACCAGTTTGCGGCCCAGCTTGGCAAGAAGAAGGACAAGGGGGAGAAGGGCGAAAAGGCGGAAAAGGCCGAGAAGGCCGAAGCGGCCGCTTCGAGCGAGTCCTCGTCGCCGGGCGAAGGGGCCGGCAAAGAGTGAAAGTGATTGCCCGTGAGTTAAGATAGACAGGCCGGCCCGCTCCGGGTCGGCTTTTTTTATGGCTCGAATTGGCGATATTAATCGGTCCATGGCACCCCCTTCCGTCTGCAAGCCGTGCAATGAAAATTACTTAGGGTCGTTCGCCCCCTTGTTGACATGGGAATTCACCCTTCCTTAAAATGGCGGCCTGTTCTACAACGTAAGACGGGTTGTGGGTTGTGCGCACCGCGAAAGGCGCGGGGGGAGCCGAGGTGGCATGAAACTGACCGCGATCGCTTTCGAAGGAGAAGGCCAATCACGTCGTTCTTTTGTGCCGATAACCCGTTTGGCGGGGCGAAGGATTTTTGGCCCCGGTCTGCTGTTCGCAACCGCGTTCTCATGTGGCGAGATGAAGCTTGGCCGCCAGGCCGGCCCAAAAGGGCGGCCGCTGTAACCCTCCAAGCTCCAGAGTGAGATTGCTTTTTATGTTCAATGGCATCGGCTGGTATCTGCTGGTGGCGTGCTACACAAGCATCCTTTGCGCCGTCGCCTTCTATGGGCTGCACCGCTACATCCTGGTCTATCTTTATTGCAAGCATCGCCACAATCACTACAAGCCGATTGGCGAGTTTGACCAACTGCCGAGGGTGACGGTGCAGCTTCCCATGTACAACGAGGACCTGGTGGCCGAGCGGATCATCCGGGCGACATGCCTGCTCGACTATCCGCTGGACAGGCTGGAGATCCAGGTGCTGGATGACAGCACCGATCATTCGGCCGACATCGCGCGGCGGGCGTGCGAGGAGTGGGCGGCCAAGGGATACCCGATCAAGTTCATCCATCGCGATAATCGCACGGGATATAAGGCGGGGGCGCTTGAGGCCGGATTGAAAGAGGCGAGCGGGGAGTTTATCGCGATCTTCGATGCGGACTTTATTCCGCCGCGCGACATGCTTCAGAATGTCGTGCACTATTTCAAGGAAGATGGGGTGGGGATGGTGCAGGTGCGGTGGGACCATCTGAATCGGGATGCATCGCTGCTGACGCGCAGCCAGGCGATTTTCCTGGATGCGCATTTTGTGATCGAACATACGGCCCGCAATCGCAGCGGGCGATTCATGCACTTCAATGGGACGGCCGGCGTTTGGCGGCGGTGCACCATCGATGATGCGGGGGGCTGGCAGCACGATACGTTGACGGAAGATCTGGATCTCAGTTATCGCGCGCAGTTGAAGGGGTGGAAGTTTGTGTACCTGCCCCAGTTCTGTGCGCCGGCGGAGCTGCCGCCGGAAGTGGTCAGCTTCAAGCAGCAGGCACATCGCTGGACCAAGGGCGGGTTCCAGACGGCGATCAAACTTCTGCCGGGGATTCTGCGGTCGAAGAATCTGTCCAAGCGGGTGAAGCTGGAAGCGTTTTTCCATCTGACCAATACCATCGTGTATCCGCTGATGGTGGTGGTGACGATCCTGACCTACCCGATGTTTTTCTACATGGCCAGTCCGTTCAAGCTCTATCACTGGTCGCAGCACATTTTCAGCGCCACGCTCTTCGTGCTGGCCACGGTGAGCGCCAGCACTTTCTTTGCGTTTGGGCAGCGGGAGCTGTTTGGCAAAGAGGCGGGATGGAAGTCGCTGCTTTACATGCCGTTTTTGATGGCGCTGGGCGTGGGGGTCAGTTTGAATAACGCCAAGGCGGTTTTCGAGGCGATCTGGAGCGCGATCCGGCGGAAACCCAGCGAGTTCGTGCGGACGCTCAAATACGGCACCACGGGAACTTCGAGCAAGGTGTGGCGGCCGCAGCGGGTGATGACGTTCACGCGGCTGACCATGCCGATCCTGGAGGTCGCCTTCGGCTGCTACATGGCCTGCTGCATTTACATTGCCCTGCGGTGGGGATTCGGGCTGGCCAGCGTGCCGTTCCTGGTGATTTTCGCCAGCGGATATTTTTACGTCGGCATCAACTCGATTCACGTGCTGTGGAAGATGAATCGCGGGGCCGACGAGATTGCGGAAGCGGCTGAGCCGATTTCGACCTAACGCAGCCATCCGGCCCAGGCTGTGCCAACTGATAACGCCGGTGATAACGCCGGCGTCGGGCCCGGGTGTTAGTTGCGATCTATTCACGTTTCCTCCCCCTGCCCCCCTAATTCTCTGCCCTCGTTTCACAATACTTCAGTCGCCCTCGGATAGCTGCCCAGGACGGTGAGCTGGAGGCAGTGTTGTTTGGCGGCGTCGATGGCGGTGCGCATGGCCGGGTCGTCGCTGTGGCCCTGGGCGTCGATGAAGAAGTAGTACTCCCAATTGACCTTTTTGCTGGGTCGTTTTTCGATGTCGGTGAGGTTAATGCCGTTTTCCTTGAAGACGTCGAGGACTTCGGCGAGTGCGCCGGGTTTGTGGGCGGTGGTGAACATGATGGCGGTCTTGTCCTGGCCGGAGCGGCGGGCGGGCTCGCGGCCGATGACGAAGAAGCGGGTGATGTTGTCGGGGTTGTCTTCGATATTTTCGAAGAGGACGTGCAGGCCGTATTTCTCGCCGGCGATGGTGGAGCCGATGGCGGCGACGCCGGGCTGCTGGCTGGCGAGTTCGGCGGCCTTGGAGGTGGAGGGAGCGGGCTGGATGTCGCGGCCTTTGGCGGTGGCGGCGAGCCAGTTGCGGCACTGGCTGAAGACCTCGGGCTTGGAATAGATGGTTTTGATCTGCTCCCAGGGTTCCTTGGCGAGGAGATTGTGGTGGACGGTGATGAGGACTTCAGCGCAGATCTTGGCGGAGGAGTGGAGGAAGGCGTCGAGGGTGTCGATGACGCCGCCGCCGATGGAGTTTTCGACGGGGACCAGGCCGTAGTCGATGTGGCCGCGGACGACCTCCTCGAAGACGGAGACGATTTCGGCCATGGGGACGTATTCGACGGAGGAGCCGAATTTGCGGGCGGCGGCGGCGTGGGAGAAGGTGCCTTCGGGGCCGAGGAAGCCGATGCGGAGGGGTTTTTCGAGGGCGAATGAGCCGGACATGAGCTCGCGATAGACGGCTTCGAGGCAGCGGTCGGCGAGGGGGCCCTTGTTGAGGTTGCGAACTTTTTCGAGGACGGCTTTTTCGCGGTCGGGGGCGTAAATGGGGACGCCGCTTTGCTGTTTGAGCTTGCCGACTTCGACGACGATGCGGGCGCGGGCGTTGAGGAGGGGGACGATCTGATCGTCGAGGGCGTCGATCTGGCGGCGCAGCTCCTCGAGGGAGGGATTGGATGGATTGGGCGGCGGGGCGGGCATGGAG
>JBGPEF010000580.1:0-3718 GCA_041482675.1 Tepidisphaeraceae bacterium
CATCAAGAAATGTCGTTTTGCCGCTTGCATTCGGGCCAACCAGGACATGGAACGGACCAAGTGGTTGACATACGTACCTCAGGCTGCGGAAATCCAGCGCCTCAATTCGTGTGAACACGAGGCCGTCCTTTCTTTCGCATAGTCTTAAAGGATAGCCCCGCTAGCCGTTGAGCGGTAGTTACGATCACACTTAGTCAGTCAGAAGAACCCCGTTTGCATGGACGGGTTTTTCGAAGCAATAGTCCTGGCCGGTGGGGTCGGATTGTGCGGGGGTAGGCTGGTCGAGGAGATGGCAGAGGTCGAGGAAGTGTTCGTGGGAGGCAGCGCGCTCGGAGAGGGTTGCGCCGGTCCATTTTTGGACGAAGGTCTCGGGGGTCATCAGAAGTAGATTGTGGCGGTGGAGAGGGCAAATGCAAAGGGGGGAGAGCAGGGGCATTCCCGGCGCGCCGGGACTGGCCATGGCAACCGAGACTGAGGGGATGGGGGGAGGCGGATCATGGCACGGTTAAGGATGTCGGGCAAGAGTGCCGGTTGAATGTCGGGCAGGAGTGCCCGACCCACCGGCAGAAGTGCAGGTTGAAAGTCGGGCAGGAGTGCCCGACCCACCGGCAGGAGTGCAGGTTGAAAGTCGGGCAGGAGTGCCCGACCCACCAGGATGCCCGTGTTACGGACTTTCGGTGGGGGGTGAGGGGTCGGGGCGGGTTTGGAGTTTGGCGGCTTTGGCGTTCATGTCGGCGATGGCGCGCTCGAGTTTTTGGGCGCGGGAGCGCGTGCCGGCTTCGCGGATCTGGCGGACGGTGCGCCAGATGGTGCTGGTGAGGAGAGTGCCGATGACGCTGAGGATGAAGACGGCGAAGACGAGGGCGAGGATGGAGCTGGTGTAGGTGCCGGTTTGGCCGAACCAGAGCCACATGTTGACCTGGGTGTCGTAGTTTTTGAGGAGGAAGAGGAGGATGTAGAGGGAGATGAGGCCGAAGAGGATGAGTTTGAACCAGATTTTGAATTTGAGCCAGAAGTTTGCCATGAGATGCGTTCCTCTGTAGCACGGGGTGGTGTGCTGAAGCACACCCTACGAGTTACGGGGCGAGGTTACCAGCCGGTGAGGTTGTGGAGGGCGATGGAGAAGCCTTCGACGCCGGGGCGGAGGTAGTTGGCGATGGGACAATAGAATATCAGGACGGCGGCGGTGGCCAAGGCGAGGTAGGGGCCGTAGGGGAGTTCGTGGCGTTTGCGGGAGAGGAGCATGTAGAGGCCGACGAGCAGGCCGGCGAAGGGGGCGAGGAAGAAGGTGATGACGGAGGGGCCAGCGCCGATGATCGCGCCGATGCCGAACATGAGGTGGACGTCGCCGAGGCCCATGGCGATTCGGCCGAAGGCGAGGGTGCCGAGGATGCGGAAGATCCAGATGAGGAATGCGCCGATGAGGGCGCCGAAGAGGGAACCTAAAAGCGCGGTGAGCCAGTTGTGGTTTTCGAGGAGATGGGTCCAGGAGGAGTTGAGGGATTTGGAATAGTGGAGGATGAGGGCGAAGAGGAGGGCGAGGGCCATGGGGGGGAGGAGGAAGAGCATTTCCTTGCCGATTTCCCTGCGGATGTCGGAGCGCGAGTATTCGCGGGGGCGATTGGGGAGTTCTTCGCCGGCGGCTTTGGCGCGGGCGAGTTCTTTTTGGAATTCATCTTCGTCGATTTCGAGGGCGGGTTCGCCGTCGGAAAAACTTTGGGGGATGATGTGGAGGAGGAAGAGGGTGATGCTGATGAGCAGGCCGATGGAGCCGCCGAGGGCGATGGGGGCGGAGATGGAGCGAGGGTCGAGGTCGAGGTGGTTGGGGGTGCGGGGGTCGTCGATGACGGTGTGAATGATGATGCCGACGATGGCCATGAGCCAGGGGATTTGCAGGGGGATGGTGAAAGTTTCGGCGTCGATGAGGGAGGCGGCGAGGAGGGCGCAGATCATGAACATGAGCAGGCCGAAAGAGGGCCAGTCGTTGCGGAGGTCGGTGAAGTGGGGGTTGCAGGGGCCGTCGTGGGTGATAAAGAAGAGGAGGTAATAAGTCACCAGGAGGAGGGCGGTGAGGAGCTCGATGATGGGGTAGCGCGGGGAGATGGGGTTTTGGCAGTAGCGGCATTTTCCGCGGAGGAAGATCCAGCCGAAGATGGGGATGTTGTCTCTCCAGGCGAGGCGGTGGTTGCACCTGGGGCAGTGGGAGGGAGGATGGGAGAGGGATTCACCGCGGGGGAGACGCCAGACGACGACGTTGAGGAAGGAGCCGATGCATGCGCCGAGGGCGAAGAGGAAGGTGAGGAAGATTAAATGGTGATATGGGGTCACGGTTTGATTGGGCGAGTTGATCGGGGAAGAGGGGATTGTTGATCGATTGAACGCGATTGAGCGGCTTCTGAAAGCAGAGGGGATTTTATATCCATTAAATGCGCGGATGCATGGGGGGAGTACCCCCCCTGTAACCCCCCGATAAATCCGTTGAGATAGCGCCACCTGCGGTGGCTTGCTGGAGGAAATTTTTTAAATGCGGGGGAGGAAGGGGGGAGGGGGGACAGGAAGTGAAGGGGCTGGCGCGAGACGGGACTCGCTGGCCCTCCGGTGCCCGGCACACACTGCCGCAACCAGGCGGACAGGTAGTTGGAGGCTTCGCCGGGACCAGATGGCACCAACGAGCTGACTGCTTTCGAACGCCTTGTCGCCCTGACGGCCTGCCGAGGGGAGAGGGAGTATCGACCCTCTCCTTGACCCTCCCCCGGAGCACTGGGAGAGGGAATGCGCGGCGATGGAACAGTGGGTTTGATGGGTTTCTCCGACGAGACGAATTACATTAGGCGGGTGACGTAGTGGACGGCTTCTTCGGGGGTGAGGTTGGTGACGTCGAGCTCGACGTGCATGACCTCGCGATAGAGGGGCTCGCGTTCGGCGAGCTTGATGCGGATTTCCTGGACGCCGCCACCGAGGGAGGTGAGGCTGGGGCGGTGAAGGGCGGAGGTGGGGTCGGCCTTGATGCGTTTGTCGAGGGTCTCGGGGTCGCATTTGAGATAGATGATCTTGCCGCCGTCAGCGCGGAGCATGGTGCGGTTTTCCTCGCGGATGACGGTTCCGCCGCCGAGGGCGAGGATGATTTCGGACTGCTTGAGGGCCTCGCGGAGGCATTCGGTTTCGATGTCGCGATAGTAGGGCTCACCGTGCTCGAGGAAGATGTCGCGGATGCTCTTGCCGCCGGCCTGGCGGATGATCAGGTCGTCGATGTCGACGAATTTGGCCCAGAGCCGGTCGGCAAGACGTTTGCCGATCGTGGTCTTGCCACAACCGCGATAACCCATGAGTGTTGCGAGCATGTTCAAGAAGGATATCGACAAACGGGAGAATGGGGGAGAGGGATACCGGGAGAGGATAGAAGATAGAGGATAGAGGATGGAAAGAGACGGGGAGGGGCCGATAAAAGAGCGTGGGTCCGGCCGTGCGGGAGGGGACCTCTTTGCGTCCGGCGGAGCCGGACCTACAATTCGCGGATCATGGGAGAGCTGAAATATAAGCGCGTGCTGTTGAAGATCAGCGGGGAGGGGTTTTGCAGCCCGGGGGGATTTGGGCTGGAGGCGGCGGAGCTGGAGAATATAGCGTCGCAGTGCGTGGAGGTGGCGAAGCTGGGGGTGGAGCTGGCGATCGTGGTGGGCGGGGGGAATTACAGCCGGGGGGCCGATTTTGCGGAGGATGG
>JBGPEF010000581.1:0-3717 GCA_041482675.1 Tepidisphaeraceae bacterium
AAAGAGGCCGAGGGCGACGGCGCTGGAGAGGTTGAGGCAGCGCTCGTCGGGGACCTGGGGGATGCGGAGGACTCGGGAGGGGTTTTGGGTGAGGAGGGAGTCGGGGAGGCCCTGGTTTTCGTTGCCGAAGATCAAATAATCGGAGTTGGAGAATTCTGCATCCCAAAAAGAGCGCTGGCCGGTGGTGGAGAAGAGCCAGAGGTGGGCTGGGTCGATGGTTTTCATGAATGAAGCGAGGTCGTTGTGGACGGTGAGGTTGAGGCGCTGCCAGTAGTCCATGGCAGCGCGTTTGAGCTGGCGGTCGGAGAGGACGAAGCCCAGGGGGCGGACGAGGTGGAGTTGTGCGCCGGCGGAGACGCAGAGGCGGGCGATCTGGCCGGTGTTGGGGGGGATTTGGGGATGGATGAGGACGATTTTAAGAGCGTGTTGGGAAATGGTTGCGCTGTTCACGTCTCACTCCGCGCAAAGTTTTCCCTGGCGATCGGTCTGCAAGCAACTTTGCTTCTCGTGACAGAATGCGGTGAGGCGGCCGTTGGGCAGGAGGGCGGAGGCGGTGTCGAGGAGGACGATTTTTGGGCCGCGGAGAGGGATGGGGTCGCGGTTGCCCAGCAGCGCTGGATAAGTATCCACGGGCGTATGGCCAAAATAACCCACCCGCCGCCAGGCCTTGGGCGCTGCCAGTTCGGCCTGGGTATAACGGCCCCAGAGCAACTGATGGCGGCGCGCGGGATCGGTGACCAGCTGTTCGGAAATTGAGGGCGATTCGGCGAAGTCATTGATATCCCATTTGCCATGGGCGACGAAGAAATCGTCTTCCTCGATCACTGGGGGCAATTGATGAATGAATTCGATGTGCGATGGGGGGATGGTGGCGAGCAAATCATCGATCAATTGCGGCCGCTGATAGGCCTTGGCGATTTGGGAGTTGGCCACACCGTAACTCTGTAGCGTTTCCACCAGACCGTATTCGGTGAACCATTTGAAGGCCGCAGCGCGATCCCCCTTGCTGGCATTGGGGGCGTAGGTGTGGCCGTGAACGACCTGATCGAAGATGTCATCGTGATTGCCGCGGATGAATCGAGCGTTTTTGAGCGTCAGCAGGAGTTCGATCACGCCTTTGGTTTCCGGGCCTCGATTCACATAGTCGCCGACGAAGAAGAGGCGGGCATCGGCATCAGCGCGTTCGATGCCCCCCAGCAGGCCCTCCAGCGGGCGGAGCATTCCGTGGACATCGCCGATGATCCAACGCATTGCTTAAGAGTAGCGGGGTGGAATGGGCTGGGCGAGTATAATGGGGCGAACAAGGAGTCGCATGAGCCAATCCAAATCAGACCTGCTCTCGCAACATTGCAAGCCGTGCCGGCCGGGGACGCCGGCGCTGCATGCGGATGAGGTTTCGCGGCTGCTCAAGTCGCTCGATGGCTGGGGGTATTCCGATGGGCAGATTTCGCGGGAATTCAAGTTCAAGAATTTTTATGAGACGATGGCGTTCGTGAATGCGGTGGCGTGGATCGCCAACAAGGAGGACCATCATCCGGACATGGAAGTGGGGTATGGCAAGTGCGTGGTGAAATACAGCACGCATTCGGTGGGGGGGTTGTCGCGGAATGATTTTATTTGTGCGGCCAAAGTGGATGCATTGCTGGCGGGCTGATCTTTCGAGATTTCGAATCGCAAAATCCCGCCACTACCGTTTTTTGTAGCTCATCCGTAAGATACCGCCGAAACCCCGCGCGTGCGGGCGCGAATCGCACATCCGAACCGGGCAGGTCAACAATGAAACTGCTTCCTCCCTGCGTCGCTGAATTCATCGGCACCTTCACGCTTTGCTTCATCGGCATCGGGGCCATCCACCATTTTGGGCCCAGCGGCAATCTGCTGGCGATCGCGGTGGCCCATGGGCTGGCGATTGCGACGATGGTGTGCGCGACGCTGCACATCTCCGGGGGGCAGCTCAATCCGGCATGCACCGCAGCGCTGCTGGTCACCGGGAAAATCACGCTGCGCGAGGCCATCGCTTACGTTCTGTCACAGTTGGCGGGGGCGATCGCCGCGTCGGTGCTATGCGCGGTTATTTTTAATAAAAAAGTTGTCTTTGAGGGCACTCCTGCGCTGGGGTCGGGGATCAGCGTGGCCACGGGAACTCTGGTGGAATTGATCCTTACGTTTTTCCTTGTCTTCGTGATCTTTGGCACCGGGGTGGATCAGCGCGGGCGAACGCTGGGGGGGCTTTCGATCGGGCTGGCGGTTACGCTGGATATTCTCTTTGGCGGTCCGCTGACGGGGGCTTCGATGAATCCGGCTCGATCGTTTGGGCCGGCAATCGTCGGAGGGCAGTGGGCGGCGCATTACATTTACTGGGTTGGGCCAATCGCGGGCGGGATATTGGCGGGGGTGGTGTACAACATGCTGTATTTGAAGCCGAAAGCGACGACGTAAGGTTGTTGGGGGCACGGGCAAGATGCCCGTGTTACGAAATCGCGTCCTGCACATAGGAGTTGCTGGCGCGCTCGTCGTCTAGGGTGCTGATTTCGCCGTGGCCGGGCATGAGTTTGGTGTCGCCGGGCAACTGCATGACTTTTCGGATCGAGTTCATTAGATCTTCGTAGGATGAGTCGGGGAGATCGGTTCGGCCGACGGACCCGCCGATGATCAGGTCGCCGCCGATGAGGACTTTTTCGGCGGCGCAGTGATACATGACGTGGCCGGGGGCGTGGCCGGGGGTGTGGATTACCTGGAATTCGTATCTGCCGAGCAGGAGCTTCTGGCCATCCTCGACGTATGCATCGGCCTTGCGGGGAGGGATCCGAATGGGCAGGGAAAATGTTGCGCCGGGCTTTTGGAGTTTGGGCTCATCGAGTTGATGGATCAGAACTTTGGCGGCCGGAAATCTTGCGGTTACCACTTCATGATCGGCCACGTGATCGAAATGGCCGTGGGTGAGCCAGAGGCCGATGATGTCCCAGCCTTCTTTCTGGGCGGCGTCGAGCAGGGGTGAAGTGGTGTGATCGGGGGCATCGAAAATCACGGCCTTTTTCTGGACTTCATCCGCGACCAGGAACGAGTTTGTGGAGGCGATTCCGCCGGTGTTCATGATGATCTTCATGACTTCACGCCAACCTGTCTTCGCATTTCATCCAAAACCCGCATCGTGGCCATCGTTTCGTCCTCGCTCACCATGACCGGTTTGTGATCGAGGATGGTGGCCGCAAAATCGTCGGCCTCGAGGGCGTAGAGATCCATTTCGGCGTTGACCTCGAATTCGTCGGCGGGGGAGGGATCGGTTTTGCCGCCGTCCTGTTTGGGTGGGGCGCTGCGTTTGATCCAGTATTTCGCGCCGCGCGGCTGGGGTTTCCAGGGCCAGGGAATTTCAAGATAGCCGTCGGCGCCGCAAATGTAGGCCGAGTTGTCGGCCTGGGCTCTCATGCCACAGGTGAAACTGGCCAGCATGCCATTGGCGAATTTCAGGTTGCCGGCCACCAGCTCATCCACGCCTTTTTCGTGCAGCGCGCCGCTGGCCTGGATGTCCGTCACATCGACACCGGCCACCATGCGGGAGAAATTGATGCAGTAGCAGCCGATGTCCATCAGCGCGCCGCCGGCCAGGGCGGGATCGAAGCGGATATTGCCTTCGACGCGATTGGTGCGATAGCAGAAGCTGGTCCTGATCAATTTCACTTCACCGATTGCGCCAGCGCGCACTTTTTCCATCACCTC
>JBGPEF010000582.1:0-3714 GCA_041482675.1 Tepidisphaeraceae bacterium
AAGGAGATGCGCGTAAATCCGTCACTCCCTGGTCATCGGCCACCAATGCAACGGAGGCCATGCCCAGGAACAGGCCGCAATCAATGATGCCGGCGCGGTCGAGCAGCGCGGCCTCGAGACGTCGGGGATCGTCGATGCGGGAAAATCGGCAGTCGTAAATGCAGTTGCCGTTGTCGCTGATGAACGTTTTTCCATCGCTGGTGGTGCGGAGGGATGGATTGGCGCCGAGGCTGCGCAGGAACGGCAGGTGACAGTCGTGCGCGAACATGGCCACTTCCACGGGCAGCGGCGACTTGGTCCCCAGCGTTGACACTTTTTTGCTGGCGTCGGCGATGATGATGAGCTGTTTGGAATTCTGTGCGACGATCTTCTCCCGCAGCAGCGCGCCGCCAAGGCCTTTGATCAAATCGAGATTCGGGGCGATCTCATCCGCGCCGTCGATGGTGACATCGGCACTGGGGCACTGGGCCAATGTTGTGAGAGGAATGCCGACCTCCTGGGCACGTTTTTCGGATTGTTTTGAAGTGGGAATTCCGCGCACGCCAGTTAATTTGCCGGTTTTGAGGGCATTTCCCAGGGCCACCAGGAAAAAATCGGCGGTCGATCCCGTCCCCAAACCCACGACCATGCCGCTTTTGACGAACGACATCGCCGCCTCGGCCGCCCGTTGCTTGGGGTCCATATGGGCAAGATAGGGGCCGGCGATGCGCGCAGCAAGTGACGGCGGGCGGGCGAGATGTTCTAATGAGCCAGGGGCAAAGGAGGATCATGAGATCAGCATCGCGCCGGGATATGCTTCGATTTGCGGCCAGTGCTTCGTTGCTTTCGCTTTTTCCGAATTCCGGATGGGCTGAGGATGCGGATGAGCAGGCAATTCCGTTTTTGGACGCCGAAAAACTTGCGCCGGCCAAGGGTGGGATGGTCAACTGGAACGAGTTGAAGGATTGGGTGATCCCCACGAAAGATCTCTACCACGTCAGCCACTATGGGGTTGCGCAGGTGAAAGAAGAGAACTATAAACTCACGATCGATGGGCTGGTTGAGAAGCCGCTGACGCTGACGCTCGATCAGATCAAGTCGAAGCCGGCCCAGGAAGTGACGCTTACTCTTGAATGCGGCGGCAACGGCAATCCGGGGTTCATGTGCGCGATTGGCAACATCAAACTGACCGGAACTCCGCTTGCGCCAATCCTGCGCGAATGCGGCATGAAAGACGATGCCGTCGAAGTGGCGTTCTGGGGTGCGGACAGTGGGACGGAAAACGTGCGCGATAATCAGGTCAAGCAAAACTTCTCGCGTTCGCTGTCTATCAAGAATGCGCTTCGCGACGACATTCTGCTCTGCTATGCGATGAATGGAAAACCGCTCACGGCGGGGCATGGTTTTCCACTGCGCCTGGTCGTGCCGGGATGGTATGGCGTTGCATGGGTGAAATGGCTGACGCGAATTGAGGTGCGGGAGCGGCCGTTGATGCAGCGATTCATGGCGAAGGATTATGTGACGCTGCGCGGGCAGCAGCAGGGGGATCAGATCGTGTATACGCAGACATCGGTCGGGCCGATGAACCTCAAATCGATTGTGGCTCGTGCAGTGAGGCGAAAAGATGGCATGATCCGGATCAGTGGCGCGGCCTGGAGCGATGGCACACCGCTCAAATCGGTGGAACTGAAAATTGACGATGGCCCCTGGATGCCGGCGGTGGTTGGCGAGCAGCAGAAATACACCTGGACGTTCTGGATTTACGACTGGAAGGATGCAGGGGCCGGGGAACATACGATTGTTTCGCGGGCCACGGACGCCAAAGGCCGGGTGCAGCCGTCGGCCGACGATCCTGAGATTAAGCTCAAGAAGACTTTCTGGGAAGCCAATCAGCAATATCCGCGGAAGATCAAGATTTAAGCCCGGGAGATGTGCATCTTCGAGGGCAGGGCTTTTGGCGCGCGGGCAGATTCCCTCTGGACAGAAATCGCGCCCCCGCCGCATATTGCAGTGAGACGGACTCAAGAATTTGCTCAAGAGGAAATGCGCCCGTGTGGCTCGCCAATAATATTCAACCCAATCTCCTCAACACCCTCTGGCACTTTGCCACCGGCTATCTCCCCGATTTCATCAATAAGCAGGATGGCCAGGTCGGGTGGGTGCGATGGTCGCATCGCGGGATTCAGTTTCTGGACAAGTTTGTGATACCCCGCAAGCAGCGGCCGTATGTCAACTCGGCCCGCTTTGAGGTTCGCTATAACCAGGCCTTTGAAGAAGTGGTCCGGGCCTGTGCGGATACGCAACGCAACTACATCCAGGCCCGATCGGGGCAGACGTGGATCACGGATGAGTTGATCGAATCGCTGCTCCAGCTCCGCCGCCTCGGGCATGCACACAGCTTTGAAACCTGGCAGGAAGGCAAACTTGTCGGCGGAATCTGGGGCGTGCAGATTGGCGGGCTGGTCACCATGTCGTCGATGTTCAATCGCGTCAGCAATGCCAGCCGCTGCGCCATGGCCCGCACCATGATGGGTTTGCGGGATCGCGGATTCACGATGGTGGACATGGGCATGGTGCCCGATCATCACGTTCATTTTGGCGCTGAGTGGGTGCAGCGATGGAAGTATGAGTCGATGCTGCCAGATCTCATTCGGCAGAAGGTTTCGATCAGCGATGAATTCCCCTGCCCGGTGCTTCCGTGGCAGATCAAGATGGCCGAGCCGATTTTGCGCGGGTTGCGGGCGGTTGGACGGCGATTCATGCCGGATTTGGCCACATCGCCGGGCGGCGGTAGTATCAACGATCATGCGGCCGCATCGCAGCCTGCTTCCCCTGATCGTCCTCTCGATGAGCCTGTGCCCATCCCCAGCGAGTGCAACGCCGGCCAACAGGATGGCGCTCGAGCGGCACTTTGATCGTTTCCTGGCCAAGTCGCTGGCGGCCTGCACGACCTGCCATCTTCCCAGCGATAAGAAAGATCCCCAGAATCTCGATGAGTTTCCCCACAACCCATTTGGCTCGCGGCTCCGGGCTGTGAAAAAGGAGCTGACGATCGCGGGCAAATCTCAGGAGATCCCGGCGCGTCTCGCTCTGATTGCTTCGGAAGACAGCGACGCGGATGGGATCGACAATCTTACTGAGCTGCTTCTCGGCCATGCTCCGGGCGACGCGGCCGACAAACCGAGCGCGGCGGAATTGCAAACCGCTCCGATTAAGCTGGCCGAGTTCAGCAATTTCCTGGCCTCGTATCGCTGGCGGCCGTTCGAGACAGTTACTCGGCCGCCAGTTCCGTCTATTGGGAACAAATCGTGGCCGCGGAATCCGATCGACAATTTCATTGGCGCGGAGCATGAGTCCCGCGGCTTGAAACCTCGCTCTGAAGCGCCAAAACCGATTCTTCTGCGCCGCCTTTATCTCGATTTGATCGGCCTGGTGCCCACTCCCGCGGAATTGGCGGATTTTGAGAACGATCAATCGCCCGATGCGTATGAGAAAGTTGTCGATCGGCTGTTGAATGATCCGCGTTACGGCGAGCGCTGGGGGCGGCACTGGATGGACATCTGGCGGTATTCGGATTGGGCCGGCTGGACGGGCGGGAATCAGATTCGCGATTCGCAGCCGCACATCTGGCGCTGGCGCGACTGGATCGTGGAGTCGCTCAATAAAGATACGCCTTATGACCAGATGGTCACTGATATGCTGGCCGCCGACGAGCTTTATCCGGACAATCCCGAC
>JBGPEF010000583.1:0-3702 GCA_041482675.1 Tepidisphaeraceae bacterium
AACCTGCCCCTTCTCGTCTACGCTACCCCGGGCCAATAAACCCAGGACACGCAGACACACATCCTCGCGGCGATTCGATTATTTAATTGTCAAAGAGCACGCTTTGCAGCGTCCGCACCGCTTCATGGCTCAACAAACCGATTGAGTCCCTAGCGAAGGGAGCGGAATGATAACGCGAAATCCGATCTCGTCAAGCGCGGCTTTACAGCTTCCGAAGAAGCCGCAAATACTCGGCAGAAATGTCGGGCAAGAGTGCCCGACCCACCGAGTCGCCGGCAAACTATCGGTTGAGGCCAATAGTTTGCATGAGCGGCAGGCTGCCGGCCGCGTTAGCTGCATGTTGTCAAAAAAATCCGATCAGCGGCAGAATTGCCATTTCGCGGTTAAAAGCACCGCAGAGTCCGAGGGATTTGAAATCATCCTGACTGACTTTCCTACTTGCTTTCGATTATACGCACCCGACCACCAAGTGTTCAGGTACAAAACGAAATTTTTTAGTGGGCCGTATCCGGCTCGAACGGATGACCTCCTCCTTGTAAGGGAGGCGCTCTGGCCAACTGAGCTAACGGCCCTTTATTGGACTGTATCGGCGCTGCAACGGGGGTTCAAGACAAACGTTTTGCGGTTGCCGGGCCGGATCCTGCGAGCGAGCGCTTCAATTGCCGGGCGGGCGGGCTGTCCAGTGCCAGTCGATGTCGGGATCGCGGTCGAAAACGTCGGCCGTCTGATGGATGCAGCCTTCGCAGGCGTAGGTGCCGGGGGTTTGAGGATGATGCCAGCGCTGGAGCGTGGCGGGAAGAGGCTCGCGGAGGCAAAGGATGCACTTAAATGTTTCGCCGGCGGGAACGAGCGAATCCAACGCCAGCTTGAGGCATTCGAGGCAGATGATAGCGCCGCGATGGCCTTCGATGACTGGCGAGACGCCATCCCAGTCGGTGCGGCAGAAATCACAACTCACGAACAGTGCGCCATCTTCGATGCGTTGCATAGGTGAAGCTCTGCAAGGGGCCGGGCAGGTTTTAATCTTTTGATCACGGCGGTCAATCACAGCGCAGAAAAAAGCGGCTGCCGGCACGCTCTTGAACCGACAGCCGCGAATAAATGGCCCTATTCATGCCGAGAGATTCCGGGTCGGGCCTTCCCCGGACGATGGTGCCGAACAGCGCGGCGGCTGTGGGTCTTTTTCTCACCCGTGGCGGGTGCAGAGCTCTTTTTTGCGGGAGCGGTTTGCATGGATGAAGCGACGGCGGCGGCTTCGCCTTGCGGCGCGGCCACGATCGCAACAGAAGCAGCGGCGAAAGCGGGGGCGGCCGGTGGGAATGTCTGATTGAAATTGCTGGCCAGATCGATGAAGTCGCTGATGGTGATCACATCGTCGTAGTTGAGATCGCCGTTGACCCAGGTGCCGCTGGAATTGAAGTTGGAAGCCAGGTCGATGAAGTCGCTGATGGTGACCTGATTGTCGAGGTTGAGATCGCCGACCAGCGCGGGGCGGACGAGAATGGTGCCGCCGTTGAGAACCGAGGCGAGGGCCAGCCGCCCGGCATCGGCGGCGACGAAGCTCGAGCCCAGGCCGTTGCCGGTCCACAGGCCGCCTGGGCCGGTGTTGCGGGCGCTGCGGATGTAGGAGCGGATGGTGTTGAAGAGGGTTGCGTCGGCCGGCGCGAGTTCGAGCCGGCCATCGGTGAGATCAACCATGGCGTTGGAACCGATGGAGAGTGCGCTGACGTGAAGAATTGCTCCGCCGGAGAGGAGATTGACGCGGGCGGTGTCGGTCACATTCAGCGACTGGAGCGATGGATTGGCCACGAGATCGACGGTGGCCGCGTTGTCGGCAGTCACGTCCAGTTCAGCGCCATTGATGGCAGCCAGCGTGGTGGCGCCGCCGTGAATGTTGAGTGTGTTGGGGCCAGTGCCGGCATCGACGGCAAACGTCGTGAGCCCGGACGCCACCATGCCATCCGCGGAGATGGTGATCGCGTCCGCATTTCCGCCGGAATCATTCGCGCCGGTGTTTACCACAACCACGCCGACGTCGAAGAAGGTCAGCGGTGAAATCGCCGTGCCGCCGGAGAGGCCGCTGATGCGGTTTTGGGCGGGCGCGGGCTTGTCGATCAAAAGGACATCGCCGGCGCTGGGGGTCACGAGTCGCAGCGTTGACAGTTGGCTGGCGGTGATCGGTTCCACGCCGCTGAAGGCGATGGCGCTGGAAGAGATGGCCAGGCTGCCCGAGCCGGCGGTGGTGGATGGTTCATAGAGGCCGGTTTCCGAGCCATTTCCGATCAGTTGCAGCGAATCGGTATCTGCGCCGGCATTATAAACGATGCCACCGTAGGGAAGCGGCGAGCCATTCACCGAATCGACGATGAGCCGGTCATTTCCAGCGCCAGTGTCGAACGTGAGGCTGGTGAGCGAAGCATCGGGAGCGGAATAGATCAGCGTGCCGGCGGCGGAGGTGCCGCTGTAAACCTCGATCATGCCGCCGGCCGCATTGCGGCGGATGTAATACGAATCATCGCCGTCGGTGCCGGTGATCGTCGATGTGCCGCCGTTGATGTCGATGGAGCCATCGACGTAGGTGTAGACCAGGATCGGTGCGATTTCGGAGCCAGCCGCGCCGCTGAGATCGAGCGGAGTAGTCCCCGCCGGAGCTGAGAGCGGGACATGGAAGCGGATGTCGGCAATCGAGCCGGTGCCGCCGGTCATCGGAGTAGTGCTGAAGAAGCTGAGACCGATGTGGCCGGTGGAATCGTCGAGGTAAGAGACCATTGCCCAACCGCCGGTAGACTGGAACAGCGAGCCCATGGCAACATCGGGGCTGGGAGGATCGGTAGGAAGAGCACTGGCGACGTCCAGCGCGGTGCTGTTGTAGTCAACGTTTAGGTTGAAGCCCTGAAGGCCTTCAGCGCTGTCGGTCACGCTGAGCGGAACAACCACAGATCCGCCCGGTGTGGCGGGAACATTGCTCGGCAACGCGAAGGTGGGATCGATCCCGGAGAAAATCGTGACCGGGGCGGCCGGGAGATTGGGAATCTCCGGACGCGATGGTGCGAACAGTGATTTCTGCGCGACCCACGATGCATCCAGCCCATCAATCACTCCATTGGAATTCACGTCGGCGACGATAATCGGATCGGTCATCCCGGCCTTGTCGAAACCGCTGTCCAGATGGACAACCACGCGCGAGATGAGCGATGAATCAAAGCCGTCCAAGCCGCCGTTGCCGCTGGCATCGCCGAAGAAAGTGGCCTTGTGAACGGCGGTGTCAGCGCGGGAACTGATGAAGCCGCCGTTGATGGAAAGATTTTGGAAGCGGATCACCTCGGAATTGCCATAGGCGGCATTCGAGGGCACGACCGCGCTAAGAATGATCAGGTCGCGAGCGCCGGCCGGCAGAGTGCTCACGCCGCTGATGGTGATCTTGAAGATGCCGTTGGTGATCAGGTTGGTGGTGATGCTCCAGTCGGCCGGCATGCCGGGGGCCAAAGTCGCGCCGGTGACATTCAACAGGAAGCCGTCGTAAACGACATCCAGGTCGATCGCGTTGACGCCTGATGCATTGTCTATGCGAACCGGAATGCCCGTGCCCGTGGCCGGTATATTGACCGATTGCCCCGGCCCGCGGGCGAAGTCGGGGAGGCCCACGAGGCGGTCGCTGGTGGGGCTGACGGTGAAACTGGCCGAATAATCGCCGCCGGCGAC
>JBGPEF010000584.1:0-3698 GCA_041482675.1 Tepidisphaeraceae bacterium
CACCTCCGGCCGCCTCACCGAGCTCCAAACCATCACCACCCTCCCCGAGAATTTCGCCGGCAACAGCTCCACCGCCGAAATCGCCATCCACCCCTCCGGCAAATTCCTCTACGTCTCCAACCGCGGCCGCGACAGCCTCGCCTACTACGCCATCGACCCGGAAAAAGGCACCCTCACCTACATCGACGAACAACTCACCGACGGCAAAACCCCCCGTCATTTCGCCCTCGACCCCACCGGCAACTTCCTCCTCATCGGCAACCAGGGCACCAACCAGATGCTCCTCTGCCGCATCGACCAATCCACCGGCCGCCTGAAACCCTCCGGCCCCCTGATCGATGTCCCCTCTCCCGTCTGCATGATCTTCGTCCCCCCACCCGACACAAAGCCACCGCGAGAGTAAAGGCGCAGCGAGTAGACGATGAGCATTGCTTCCCCTCTGTACCACGGGCATCTTGCCCGTGCTCCTGCCTTCATGTGGCACGGGCGCCTCGCCCGTGAGCAGTAGTGCCCCATGTAATTGGCCAATCAATACCCCATCTTGTGCTTCTGCGCATCGGCCGCCAGGTCATCCAGGGCTCGCCTCCGCCCGACCTCGCTGCGCTTTTTGTACCCCATCAAGTCCTTGAAGAGAATGCGCCGATGGGTCCCCACCTTTCGATAGTTCAGCTTCTTCTTCTCCAGAAGTTTAATCAGGAACGGCCGCGAAACATTCAGCAAATCGGCCGCCTGCTGCGTCGTCAATTCCGCATGAATCGGAATCAAAGTCACCGCGTTTCCCCTCGACATCTCCGTCAGGATGCCAATCAACAGCCGCACCGCCGCGGCCGGGATGGTGAGCGCCTCCCTCCTCCGCCCCTTCTCCGGAATCTCCACCCTCAAATTATCATCAACATACGGAGCCAGCCGCCGGCTGGATTCCAGCGCCAACTTCGAATCATTCTCCGACGGCGCAACCGCGTCATCGAGTGGTGCATTGATCATTTGCTTCTCCTCGCTGACAAGCCTGCCTCTGCCGGACCTTGCGGCAGGTGCTTCCTGCTACAAGACACCATATCGTCCAAACGAAGCAAATGCAATATTCGAAATAAACGAAAACAAGTCTCCGACGGGTTATTTGCCCCTTTTCCCCGCCCGAATTAGCTACCGGGCGCGTATGGATGTCGGCAAAACAATGTTGATAGCATTCGCGAGGTTGGGGTATTGGCGCGAGATGACGCCAAGGACGTGCTCAATTCTGGTCCCAATGAAAACCTTCTCATCCGGCCATGAATGCGTTGCGATGCCGATCAAATCCGGGCGGATAGAGTTAATGTCTTTCGGTATATTCTCTCGCGGAACCCGCCAGATGCCACAGCCGCTCATTCCGTATGGAGTCACGAAATCGTTCGGATACCAGTCACCTCGGTTCGCGTCGGGGTACCATTCAAGGGAGATGTTTATAGCTGCATCAATTCGCTTGAGCACGGATGGATTGGAAGCCGCATGACTGGCGTAGACAAACCCCTGCGATCGAACCAGCTTCGAATCTTGGTCTGGTGAAAACATCCGTTCGGGAAACCCCAACATCACATACCAATTATCCGCGTGCTGATTGTCTCTGACGCCCAAATCGCCCACGCGTATAGGCCGAAGCTTCTGCCACTTCGTTTTTTCCGACGGGTTTAACTCGATCATGCAGATGTCGTGCGGAGCTTTGGCTGAAATGCCAGGTCTATTTCTCAAGTCGATCGAATCGCTCTTTCCTAATCCCCCGGTCGCAGCCAATGCGCCAAGGCCCTCTGCTTGTTCAATTACATGTGAAGCTGTTACAACAAACAGCGCGCTACCGATTTCCAGGAGGACCCCACTACCTATGGCGGCCGGAATCCCGGAATCGTAATACTGAATCTGAACTGTATGCTCTGCTGCTCGAGCCACGACCGCATCTCGCAGCCGGGTTTTCAATTCAACCTGATCATCGTCCTGAAGCACGTGAGTATCATACGCTTTCCGCCGGCCTCCTTCCCTCCTCTTCCTATTACCTGCTGCCGAGGATGTGGTGTACGGTCCTGGGCATTTCTGGCACAGAGTCAAAAGAGGTTCTTCCCCTCTTCCCCTTGCTCTCCGGCATCTCCTGCCACAAGGGCATGAGACGGGCGCGCAGCTAGTTTTCAGCTCGAACGACCTACCTGCACCCAGGCTCCCGGCACCCCAGCACCCTCGCCCCGACCATGCTGCCAACCCCCCGACCAATCCCCATCGCCCAAGCAAAAAATCCACAATAAAATTAGTAAAACACCAAACAAATCCCCACCCCAGGCGTATACAACCTGCGAGGAACCATAGTGTGGGGCTCGCCCCACCGAATTGAAAGGGGGTCGTCATGCTCTCGTCTCACCCACCCAGCCGTCCCCGCGCCCATTCCGCCTCTTCAAGTTTCATCTTCTCCCCCTCCGCGCCCGCTTCCCTTCTGATCCGCGCAAATCTGCGTCATCTGCGGCCATTCTCCAAAACTACCAAACGAACCCAATCGTCATCATCCCGTCATCCACGCTCATCCAGACCATCTCTCCCCTCCTCTCTCTGCGTCTCTGCGTCTCGGCGGTTGTATCCTCTGCAAAACGAACCCATTTTTCTCCTTCCATGTCCCTTGTCCCCTCTCCCTCGTCCCTTCCATTCGGGACTCGCTTTTTACCCCTACGGACTCGATTCCAAACCCAAAGGACTCATCCGGGACCCAAAAAGGACCCAAAAAGGACTCGAAAAGGACTCGCTTTTTTATCATCTTATTGCCCCACCCTCTCCACAACCCCTTCTTACCCCAACTCTTGCGCCCATCCCCGCCAAAATCCTCCCCGACCACATTTTTTCTCCCCTCCACCCCGCCCCCTCAATCCCCAATCGCAAATCGCAAATCGCAAATCAAAAATTCCCTCACGTCGCCCCCAACCCCGCCAGATGGTTCACCACGCTCCTCCCCAGCGCCCGCAGGTCATACCCCCCCTCCAGCGCACTCACCAATCTTCCCCCGCAATGATGATCCGCAAAATTCCCCAGCATCTGCGACATCCGCAAAAATCCCACCTCCGTCAATCCCATCTGCGCCAGCGGATCATCGTGGTGCGCATCAAACCCCGCCGAAATCAGCAGAAACTCCGGCCCAAACCGCTCCAGCCCCGGCAATACCTTCGTCTGCATCGCCAGCAGATAAGCATCATCATTCGATCCCGGCGAAAACGGCACATTCAAAATCGTCCCCTCCCCCTCCCCCATCCCAATCTCCGATTCATATCCCGTCCCCGGATAACAAGTCCGCGGATGCTGATGCATGCTCACAAAAAACACGCTCGGATCAGCCTCAAAACACGCCTGCGTCCCATTCCCATGATGCACATCAAAATCCACAATCGCCACCCGCCCAATCCCATGCCGCTCCTGCAAATATTTCGCCGCGATCGCCACATTGGAAAACAAACAAAACCCCATCGCATGCTCCGGCTCCGCGTGATGTCCCGGCGGCCGGATCGCCGCGAACGCCCGCTTCACCTCACCCGCCATCACCGCATCACAACACCGCAGCAATCCCCCCACCCCCACCCCCGCAAACACACAAAAAGCCGGCCAAACCCCCCTATACCCCTCCACCAGAAAACCCCCCCCCCCCCCCCCCCACAGCCACACCCCCACCAAGAGCGACTGCCGATGAATCAACCAAA
>JBGPEF010000585.1:0-3697 GCA_041482675.1 Tepidisphaeraceae bacterium
CAAGGTCGATCTGGCGCTGCATCGCTTCCGGTGTTGCGAAGCCCCATCCACGGTCCGGAACCTTGCACGCCTTCTTCGTCTTGGGGTGAACAACATCGTACCGTGGACCACCGCCGCCAATCCACGAGATATCGCGATCGCGCCACGGACCCCACTTATCGACATGAAGCCACCGGCCGAGTCGTTTTGCCGGGTGCTTGTCCTGCAACTGCTTATGCCACTCTCGCAGTTCAGTCTCGACTCTTTCGTCATTACTTCCGACGCGCTTTCGAATTGTTACATACTGTTCCCACAGCTCAGCGGAGCCCGGTTTCGCTTCCCGCCAAATCGTGTCTTTCGCCTTCAGCGATTCAAGAGACTTGGCGAACACCAGCATATACTCGTGCCCGACTGAGAAAAGCCTTGCGTCGTTCTTTCGCCCCTTTTCCCAGACGAGCGTTGCGATGTGATTTTCGTACCCAAAAACCTCATTCATCAGCGTTCGAAGCGCGTGAAATTCAAAGTCATCGATGGAAATGAAGATAACGCCATCGGTGCGGAGCAGTTCCCAAAGCAGTTCAAGCCGCGGCCACATCATGCAGCACCACTTGTCGTGGCGCGTGGCATCCTCGCCTTCCTTACCGACGGTCTTTCCGATCCACTCCTTGAACTGCGGCTGCGTGAGGTTGTCGTTGTAAACCCATCCCTCGTTGCCGGTGTTGTAGGGCGGGTCGATGTAGACGCACTTGATCTTGCCCGCGTGCGTCGGGAGCAGTGCCTTGAGGGCCAGCAGATTATCACCTTCAATGATCAGGTTGCCGTCCAGCGATGGCTTTTGGCCCTTGGGAAGAAGCGACAGCTTCTCATCAAACTCCAGACGGTGGTGCGGTACCGTGTGGTGGTACGTCTCGATGACCGATTTGCCTTTAAAGCTGAGGGTAGGCATGCGCAACCAATACCGTACTCTTAGCTAACAGTCCACGTCAAGCCCGATCCAGGAAGCCAACAGTCCATCAACAAAGTCCGTGCTGACGCACCGGCCGTGCCCAACTCCCTGTTCCGACCGCTGTTAGAGCGCAGCCCCCTCCCCTTCGCCCCTTCCCCATCCTCCATCCTCGATCTTCCCTCCTCCATCCTCCATCCTCCATCCTCTCTCGGCCAGCCGACATTCGGCATTCGTCATTCCCTTCCGCCCAGCCCCCTTCGCCCACACCCCCACACCCGACCTCGTTCTGAATTCTGAATTCTGAGTTCTGAATTCTTCCAGAAATGGCGCGAACAAACCCCAATCCAAAACGTATACAACCTGTGAGGACCCGTTGAACCGTAGGGTGGGGCTCGCCCCACCGCATCGAAAGGGGGAAGGAAAATGCTCTCGTTTCACCCACCCATCCGTACCCCCGCTGATTCCCCATCTTCCCCGAACCCTGAACCCCAAACCCAAAACCCTCGACCCCATGTAACAAATGTAACAGAATGTAACACTTCCGCGACCGCTCCGAGGCCCCGAGCGCAACCAAATGCGACAGGATGCGACATCCCAGCGAGTTTGCTCCGCGCAAATCCCCCTCATCCCCGGCCACTCTCCAAAACTCCCGAACGAACCCATTTCCCCCTCCCCCACCCCGTCACCCCCTCACGCCCACACACCCGCACCCCCATACGCCCACACGTCGTTTCCGCGACCCTTCCCCCGCCCTCCGCGCAACCAAATGCGACAGGATGCGACATCCCAGTGAGTTTGATCCGCGCAAATCCCCCTCATCCGCGGCCACTCCCCAAAACTCCCGAACGAGAACCCATTTCCCCCGCTCGATCTGCGTTCATCGGCGTTGATCTGCGGCTCCTCCGCTCTGTTCGACTTCATTTGCTCCCCCCATTTCCCAAGTTACAATGCCATTCGTCCGATAAGAGCGAATGGAATCGCCGTGCGCGCCGACAGACCGGCCGCACCCACACGAAGGAGCGCCCCATGGGCCAGGCCACCATCGACCTGCCCGATCCCATGCAGAATCCAGCCCCCTCCGGCGGGCCCAGCGCCGATGATCTGCTGGCCCAGCTTGCCGGCGAGGAAATCGACCGCCTCCTCGCCGAGGCCGACATCGAACGCCCCTCCGCCCCCGAACCTGCCTTCATCCAGCCCCCATCCGCCACCCCACTCCATCCACCGGATCATCCGGCCCAAAAGCCCCTCACTGCCGCCACCCCCCGCGCTGGCACCGTCGCCCTCGCCCCATCCGCCAAGGACCCCGACACGGCCGCCCAGGCCGCAACCGAGCCTCAGCCCGAACCCGAGCCCCAACCACCCGCCAAAGCCCAAAGCGCCCAGTCCGATGTTGACGAACTCGACTCCCGCGTCGCCAAGGAACTCGACAACCTCTTCACCGAGCTCACCGCCGGCGATCCCCCCGCCACCCCCTCACCGCCACACGCCGTCGCACCCCAACTCGCCGCGCCCCAACCGGCCACCCCGTCCCTCGCAGCCACCCTCGCTGCAACAACCGCCGCTCCATCCCCTCACGCGGCCGCGCCGCCACCCCCGGCCGCACCACCCCCCTCCCCTGCCCTTCCCCTCGATCCAGTCGCGCAGGCCAACGAACTGCAAAAACAGGTCATGGGCAAATCCCTCCTCGCCGCCTTCAGCGGCCCGGCCGATGCTCCGGCCACCGCTTCCCACCGCAAATGGCCCAACCTCTCCTTCCTCCTCCGTCCCCTCGAATGGCTCAACGCCCCCCTCTCGGCCTGCTCCGACGTCGTCCGCGAATCGCTCGGCAAGGTCGCCATCATGACCCTCATCAACGCCCTGGCCATCCTCCTTTACGTCCTCTTCCTCCGCAAACACTGAATCCCCGCCCTCCCCCCGCCCGCGCCTTGACGCCCCCGCCCCCTTCCCCTATTCATTTCGCATCCATGGCCAAAGCCCGAGCAATCGTCAAACGCCGCAAGGCCGTCCGCAACATCCGCAAGATCACCAAGACCATGCAGATGATCGCCACCGCCAAGTTCCAGAAGTCCCTCAAGCGCGCCGTCGGCGCCAAGCCCTACACCCTCAAGCTCCGCGAGCTGGTGACCGAGCTGGCCGCCAGCGTGGGGGATGTCGAGCATCCCCTGCTCCGCCGCCCGGGGGCAGTCGGCCCCGACGGCCAGCCCATCCCACTCTCCAACCGCATCGCCCTGATCGTCATCACCAGCAACCGCGGCCTGGCCGGTGCGTACAACGGCAGCATCCTCCGCGCTGCCAACAGCTTCCTCCGCCAGCAGGAAGCGGCCGGCAAGCAGATCGATGTCTATGTCTCCGGCAAGAAGGGTGTCAGCTTCTTTAACTTCCAGAAGCGCCCCATCGCCCAGCGCTACGACCTGCCCGGCGATGTCCCCCGCTTCAGCGATGTCGAGCGCATCGCCGGCGAGTTCATGAACCAGTTCACCGCCGGCCGGATCGATTCGGTCCACGTGGCCTACATGAACTTCATCACCACCAGCACCCAGCGGGCGGAAGTTCTCACGCTGCTGCCATTGGCGGGTGTTGAAGAGGCGGTGAACCGCATCGTGAAGGAAGTCGCCGAGGGTGAGGCCCAGGCCAAGGCCGGCGCCCTGGATACGCGCCGCAGCGGCGCGGATGTGAGCGTGGTCCTGCCGGCCGCGGAGGCCAAGGCGCAGGTGATTTACGACTTCTCCCCCGCCCCGCGCGAGCTGCTCGATGAGCTGCTGCCGCTGACGG
>JBGPEF010000586.1:0-3689 GCA_041482675.1 Tepidisphaeraceae bacterium
CATCATCCTGCTCGACATCGCCGCCCCCAAGCTGAAGGAACACGATGGTCCGCGAAAACGGCAGATCCCCGCCGAACGGTGCATCGGCCAGACCGGAATCGGTGGTCAAAACATCCCACTGCTTTTTCTGCGCCGCCTTAAGAATGTCCGCCGGCTGAGCATCGGGACCCAATTGAAGCTCGGCGATATCGTGGGTGTGATGTTCGTGCCGCTTAAGGGCTTCGGCCACCGCTGAAGTCATGGGGCCGTGCAAAAGCCATTGCATGGGGCGGAATCCTAGCCGCCAACCCCCGCCGACCGCAATCGACAATCAACCCGGCCGTCTCCGGCGGCTCATCGACGCCCACATCAGCAGCGCCGCCACCCACGCCGCCGGCTCCGGAACCGGCGTGAGGAGCAGCGCGTGTGACGCGCCATCGTTCAATCCGACGGCGGCAATTTGACCAAAATCATTGATGTCGCGCGCCCACTGAACTGTCCATCCCGAGCCCGGCTCGATTAGGTCATTCAGATCAGTAATCAGTCCGTCGCGGTAGATGAACGCGCGGCGATCGATTGGCGTGTTTACAAACTCTCCAACAATGTCGCCAACGTTGTTGATCGAATACGCCGTGCTGGCTCGCGCGCCCAGCGTGCCCAAATCCCGCATGACACCGCCACTGTAAAGAAAGGCATGAGTGTCTTCGCTGGCCGTCGTCCCGCGGCCAACAATCTGGCCCTGCTCGTTGATCGACTCCGCGCTGGTGAATGGAACTTCCAGGAACGCATTGCCATAGAGCGTGCCGATATCAATCAGCTTCCCCGCGCTGTACAGAAATGCCCGTGTTTCAGCGCCTCCAACCCTGGGGCGGTCGTAGTTGCCGACAACCTGGCCGCGGTTATTGATTCCCTGTGCGAAGCTCAGGTACCCGCTGGGCGTACCCAGGTCGATGGCCGTCCCATTGCTGAAGAGCACAGCGCGCGGCGTGCTGGTATATCCAGCGATCTGGCCGTCGTCGTTGATGGCATTTGGATACAATATTGGCCCATTTGGCGCGAGGTCGCGCATCACACCGTTCTCAAAAATAAAACCGTGGTTCGTGCCCGCGTACGAAACGCCAACGATCTGCCCGTGATTGTTGATGGACTTGGTGACCGTGTAGTTTCCCCCCAGCGTTCCCAGCTCGGTGCTGACGCCGTGGTCATAGAGAAACGCGTAGCGGCTGCCGTCGGCGGTTTCATACCACCCCACGACCTGCCCGCCGTCATTGATGGAATTGACAAAGCTGCTGACGCCGCCAAAGGCCCCCAGGTCGGTGATTGAATACCTGACGGCGGCCGCAGACACCCCAGCGCCGGCCACCAGTACGATGCAGACGACAATAACGTCCCGGAAAAGCCTCATGTTCCACCCCGAAATGCCGCCGGGCAATCGCCGGCTTCGAACAATTTATCCCAAGCGTGCACTGGGGGCAATGGATAACCTTGACGCTGTGCGAGTGGATGGGTTATCGGCTCGCGGCGGCGAAGGCGGGGCGGGCCGATGTGCCCTGCGGCGATTTGGCCTTCCAAAGATGTGACACACTCCCCAGAAGCGCCTCGATCGCCAGAAGAATCAGCACCAGCGCAATCGGCAAAGTCCACCGCGGCTCCGGCTCATTAAGTTTCGCCATCGTGCTCCGAAGATCGGCGAACGAGCGGACAATCAATGTATTGGGCCCCGGCGCGACCACGGTTTCGGCCGCGCGATAAATAAGATCCGATTCCTGCGCGGGGAGATTGACGCAGGCGATGGCCAGCGGTTCCGTTTGATTGGGAACCCGCCAGAAATACACGCCAGGATCAAATGTCTTCTCGAACTTGAACCCATGGCCCGTTTTCTTGACGCGATACCGCTCATGGGTCGGCGTTTGAATTTCCAATTCGTCGAACTGGCCCAAGCGCGGATTGGACAGCGCCAGCGGATGGCCGATTTCGATGTTTTGCGTGTCGCGCTGATCCAGCGACCGCAAACAGGAGTTGACCAGCTGAATCGGAAACGCCGGATGGGCGGCCGGATTGATATAGCGCGTCTCCGGCATTGTGGCGAACGTATAAACGATTCCCGGGCCAAGTTTGCGCCGGAAATACAGGCCAAACGTTTGGCTGCGGCGGTCCGAGCCGGCCGGCGAGAGGAAAAGCAGCGTCGAGACATTCGGATCGCTCGCCGCAGTGAACGGGACAAAGCGCCGAATGGTGAGTTTGTCGAGACGGAACGAAGGATCGGCGATGTCCTCAATAATCGGATCGATTTGAGAAGGCGCGAGCGGACGAAATTGCCCGGAACCAATGCTGCTGCCGTCGGTGCTGGCGATTGGAGTGGATGGAAGCAGTTCCAGGAGAAGTTGTTGATGGGCCTGCGGGAGTTTGGCGAAGGATTGTTCCAGGCCGGGCTGGAGCAGGACCACCAGTGTGCCGCCGTTGCGGATGAACGAAGCGATGCGGCGAACCTGCTCCTCAGCAGGCCATTGCGACCATAGCGCAACCGCCGCGTTTTCCTTGCCGGTGAGATCAGAGGCGGATTGAACAGCCAGCGGCCAGGGGCGATCCGGATCGAGGGGATTCAGCGCCAGTTTCACGAAGCGCGTGACATTGGCCAGCGACGGATTCTCAATGAGCGTAACGGATTGCTTCGCAGGAAGCTCAACCAGCAGCGATCGCGTGTTGTCCCATTGCAGTTCATCGTCTGTGAGCGTGCCAGTGACCAGCAGATATTTCTCCGGCGGCAAACCCTTTTCCAGTGGCGCGCGAAGCCGTGTGCGCCCGGTCGTGTCGAAGCTGGCCATAAGCGGGCCGAGGGTGAGCAGTTTGGTGCCGTCGGTTTTGGAGATTTGAATCGTCGTAGCGCGAGCGTCACCCGAAAACCCGCTCACTTCCACTTCAATCTCACTCCCTCGCCCGGCCACCGGCTCGCTGGGCTTGATCCGCACATTGGTGATCCCATACGAGCGTGGCTTTTCGGGATGCAGATCGAAAACGATGGTTCGCCCTTCATCCATCGCCGCAAGCGGCGTCGGAAATTCGCGCGATTGAAGATCGGTCAGAATGATCAGCCATTTCTGCCCCGCCTGCTGTTTCGAAAGGAACTCGACGGCGGCCGCGCAGCGCTGCGACAGCGGCCCAAGCGCGGGCTCCGCCTTGAGCGCCGTCCATTCCGATTGGATTTTGGATGTGCTCTGGAGCTGCGCAGGCGCATCATCGCCCGATGAGCGAAAGATGACCACCTTCGCGTTCTTCAGCGGTTCGCGCAGCAGATCATTAATCGTGTCATTCGCCTTCTCCAGCAGCGTGGTTTCATTCTGCTTCAGCTGCATCGAGTAGCTGGTATCGACGACGATGGCCGCGATCAGCGACTTGTCCGAGTCCAGCCAGTTGGACGCGATCATCTTCACCGGCTGTGCGATCGCCCAGATCAGCAGCGCCAGCAGCAGGATGCGGCACGCCAGCAGCACCCATCTCTGAATCCTGCGCCGGGCCGCCGTGTGCTGCATCGACATCTTGAGGAAGCGGAGCGTCGGAAACTGCACCACCGGCGACTTGCGGCGGAAAAGCATGTGCAGCAGCACCGGAATGCCCGCCGCGGGCAATGCGAACAGCGCGGCCGAAAATAAGAATTCCAATCCGAACATGGTGAACCGGTAGGGTCCGCTTCAGCGGACGCAATTCTCAAA
>JBGPEF010000587.1:0-3685 GCA_041482675.1 Tepidisphaeraceae bacterium
AAGCATCCGGCGGCGGCGGTGAACTCGGCGGGGCAGGTGATTCTGGTTTGGACAGAGGAGACAGGGTGGAATAAGGGAGGAAAAGTGGCGTGGCAGGTGTTTGATGCGGAGGGGAGGCCGGTGAAAAATGCTTCTGCTTCGGGGAAGATCGATGGGCTGCCGGTGTGGAGCATGGGGGCGGTGTTTGCAAATGGAGACGGTTTCGTGATCGTGTATTAGGGTAGGGGCGAGCGATGGCGATTCGGTTCAATTGTGAGTGTGGGAAGAAGCTGAGTGCGCCGGATTTTTATGCGGGGCGGGAGGGAAAGTGTAGTCATTGCGGGAAGCGATTTGTGATTCCGGGGGAGGTGCGCGAGTCAGCGCCACTCGAGGGTGGGGGCGGGACGGTGACGGCCGCGCCGGGCGCGGCGACGTTGACGTATCAGGTGAATCCGAAGGCGGTGGTGAAGCGCGGGCCAAAGAGATCAGCGCGGGATTACACGTATTTGATTTTGATCGTGGCGATGCTGCCGCTGTTTTGGCTGATGCTTAGCGAAGAAGATGCGGGGAAGCGGCTGGAGAAATCGCTGCGGGAGGCCTCGTCGGGGGCGCAGAGCCGCGTGGCGGCGATTAAGGAAGAACTCAAAGTGGAGGGGCCGCTGCCGGATTGGATTTTGCCGTATGTGGATGATCAGGGATTTGACGACCTGCCGGGGGGACGTGTTTTTGATGGGCTGCCGGAGGGGAAGATTCAGGGGGCGATGCTGGCGAGGCGATCGCACGCGCACTGGGGGTTTGCGGCCATTGCGGCGATGGCATTCTGGTGCTTGATCCTGACGTTTTTTCCGCGGGGGACGGCCGAGCCGAAGCATTTGTTTTATGTGGGATTGTTTACGGGGACGGCGGGGATTGTGTTGCTGTTTATCGTGCAGGTGTTGGCGAATGCGACGCGGGGATGGATTCCGATCGGGGGCGGGATTGTTTCATCGCGCGGATGGTTTGGAATTGGAGGTGTGATTGTTTCGGTGCTCTTCTGGCTGTTTAAGCTGATCGCGGGATCGTATGACGCGGCATTGGATCCGAACGCGAATTTTTTCGTGAGCGCGTTCGGGTTCATGGTGGGGGTGGGATTGCTGGAAGAGTCGGTCAAGGCGATTCCGCTGTTGTGGCACACCAACAGCGTGGGGAGCTTGACCTGGAGGGCGGCGGTGTTGTGGGGGCTGGCGTCGGGGATTGGGTTTGGGGTGTCGGAGGGGATCATGTATTGCGGGGATTTTTACAATGGGATCACGGGGATGGACATGTATGTGGTGAGGTTTGCCTCGTGCGTAGCGCTGCACGCGGTGTGGAGCGCATCGGTGGCGATATTCATTTATCAGCAGAGGGACCTGGTGGAGGCGGCGGTTGGGCCGTGGGAGTGGGTCAATGCGGCGTTTACGGTGGTGATCGTATCGACATTTTTGCACGGGCTGTATGACACGATGATGAAGAAGGATTACGTGGTGGGCGGCGTGGTGGTGGCGGCGGCCAGCGTGTTTTTTCTGGGGATGCAGATTGAGTACATGAGGAAAAAGGGGGGGAAGAGGAGAGTGGTGGGGGCGTATGGGGCGTAGGGGAATTTGCGATTTGCGATTTGCGATTTGAAATTTGAAATTTGGGATTTGAGATTTGAAATCTGGGATTTGAACTACCAGATTTCTTCCCCAACCGGTGGACCCCAGTCGATCTCACGCCCAACTTTACGCCGAGTAACACCCTGGAGTAGCTCGGCCTCGGTCCAATGCTTACGCCGCGGGTTTCGACGCGCGCGGGAAGGAACGGTCGCCGCGAAGGCTATTTTGCGTTGCGATAGCTGAGAAGACTTTCGTCGCGGCATCGACTCCATTGTACTCTCGTTGTGAACTCTGCGCACAAGAACAGCGGCCACACGGAGTGGCCGCTGTTGGGTTGATTTGAAGGGGTTGCGGGTTTAGCGACTGGTGTCGCGGTCGTTGGAGATTCGGTCGGTCCGGTTGTTGTCGCTCACTTTGTTGCCGTAGCGGTCGTAGGCCTTGTCGCGGACGTCCTTGTTGATGTCGCGCATGGAGGTGACGACGCGGGCGGGGACGCCCTGGTCCTTGAGGTAGCGCTCCTGGTCGGTGGTGAGCTCGAAGAACTGGCCGGTGCGCTCGAGGCGGGTGATCATTTCGTCAGCGTTGAGGCCGGCTTTGTGCATGGCGACGACTTCATCCATGGTGACGTAGCCGTCGTTGTTGATGTCGGCGGTGCGGGCGGTGCGGGCATCGTTGGAGGAGGCGGGGTTGTCGCGGGCGCGTTTGTCGGCGGCGATGGCTTCATCGCGATGTTTGGGGTCGGATTTGTCGAGCTGGGAACCGATGAGATAGCCGCCGCCAGCGCCAAGAGCGCCGCCGATGAGAGCGCCGAGGAGGCGGTTATTTTTGGCCAGTGCGCCGCCGGCGACAGCGCCACCCACCCCGCCAATCACAGCGCCCTGGGTCTTTTTGTCGCCGGGAAGACTGTCGCAGCCGGCGAGCGGGGCGAGGGCGAGTGAGGCGATCAGCAGAGTAATCATTGTTTTGTGCTTGAGCATGTCCGGCTCCTTTGAAGTTTGAGTTTGGTACGGCTACCCGCTTGCTAAAGCGAATGCTGTGCCGTCTGTCGTGCCGATAACTCCAGACATGGCGGTGCGATTGCCGGTTTGGGTGAGAACGAGGAATAATTCACCGCTCCTGGGCGGGGCGCCCATGTCACCGAGTGCGCAGGCGAGCGAGGTGGAGCTTGTGGCCGATGAGGGGCATTTTAAGCGGGTGGTGCTCGAGGGGATGCTGTGCGCGAAGGTGAGCCTGGATATCGCGACGGCGGATTTCAAGGCGATGCTGGTGCCCCGCGCGGGGAGGAGAAGGGCGCCGTCGATTGTGGAAGTGTTTCGGAAATTGGCGGAGGGCGGGGTGGAGATTCGCCTGATGCATTCGGGGACGCCGAGTGCCGCTGCGCTGCGGGAATTGAAACGCGCGCTGCCGGAGCGGTTGACGATTCGGCGGTGTCCGAGGCTGCACGCGAAGGCGGTGGTGGTGGACTGTAGCGCGATGTACCTCGGGAGCGCGAATTTGACCGGCGCGGGGCTGGGTGCGAAGGCGGATGGGAGGCGCAATTTTGAGCTGGGGATTTGGACGAAATCCAGCGCCCTGATCGATGGTGTCCTGGAACACTTCAATGCGCTATGGGAGGGGAGGAGATGCGAGGATTGCAAAAGGAAAGATATTTGTCCGGTGCCGCTGGAGGAGCCGGAGCTTTAACCACGGATGCACGCAGATGAACACAGATGAATAGAAACGGTGGGGCTCCGGCCGTAAATTCGCTAAATGCAATAAGTTTGCCAGGTGAGCCGGCGGGCACGGCGTTTGCCTAGTCGTCTCATGCGTATGTGGGGGACAGAAACGTGGCACGGCGTTGGGAGTTGAGTATGTACCTCTCCAATCGCCGGATCGGAATACGGTATGGATTGGCAGTGGTGTCGGTCGCCGTGGTGGCGCTGCTTCGTTGGGCGTTGCAACCAGCGTTGGCCGACGCTGCGCCGCTCATACTCTTTGTGCTGCCCATAGTCCTCAGCGGCTGGTATGGCGGCATCGGTCCGGCCTTACTAGCTACGGTGCTCGCGACTGCGGCCGGCGCATTCCTATTCATGCCCGCGGGCCGGGGGTGGAGC
>JBGPEF010000588.1:0-3668 GCA_041482675.1 Tepidisphaeraceae bacterium
ACGTGGCGCCGAACCAGGGAAAGCTGCTGCACGTCCTGGCCCTCTCGTGCGGCGCGCGTCGCATCCTGGAGATCGGCACGCTGGCCGGCTACAGCACGATCTGGCTGGCGCGGGGGCTGGCCGAGGGTGGACGGCTGATCACCCTGGAGATGGTCGAGAAGCACGCCCAGGTCGCCCGGGCCAACCTGGCGCGGGCGGGGCTGGCCGATGTGGTGGAACTGATGGTGGGGCCGGCTCTGGAGACATTGCCGAAAATCGCCGCGGCCCAGCGCGGGCCATTTGACCTGATCTTCATCGACGCCGACAAGTCCGCCATGACCGACTACCTCAATTGGTCGCTGAAGCTCTCCCACCCCGGCACCGTCATCATCGGCGACAACGTCGTCCGCGACGGCAAGGTCCTGGACGCCGCCAGCAGCGATCCCTCCGTGCAGGGAATCCGCAGGTTCTACGAGATGCTCTCGGCCGAAAAACGCATCAGCGCCACGGCGATACAGATGGTGGGGGCCAAGGGGTATGACGGATTTGCGGTTGGGGTGGTGCAGGAATGAACAAAGGAGATGCGATGACAACACGATTCGACGTAAAGACCCTGTTGATCGGCCTATTGCTGGGAATTTGTGTGACGCTAAGCATGGCCCAGCGCGCCGCCGAGCCCGCGCACAAGCTGGATGCGGATTACCGCTATCAGATTAGCGCGGTGAGCGTCGGAAACGACGAATACGTGCTCTTCATCCTGGACCACGAGACTAACAAGGTGCACATGCGCCGCGCTGGTGGCGGGAATGACGGAATGGACATCAAGCAAAGAATCGATCGGGGGCGGTGAATCAGAACTTCCCAATCAACCGCACCACTTCCGTCACCGTCGCGTTCTCTGATTTCTCCGCCTTTTCCGTGCGCGGGAACCAGTGCGCGAAGGCGCCGGTGTAAATCACCTGGCCATCCTTCACGGCCTCCACCCACAGCCAGCGGTCCTGGATGGTGACGTTTTTGGCCAGTTTATCGGCCTTCTGGACATCGGATTTGCGCCACTCGCGGTTCTCCTGCGCGGACTGGGTGTCCAGCAGGTAGAAGACCAGCTCGCGCCTCCCCGGGCGGGTGTAGAAGGCGGCGGCGGCGAGGGCAGTCATTAGGCACATAATGATGAATGCTTTCATGGCAGTTTTTTCATCGACGGGGGAATGGAGGAACCTTAGCAGCAGTGCTGAAATATCGGTTTTTACAGGCAGTTTCCGCGATTGCGATGTGCCCCATCGCGGCTTGCGCGTCTCTATATAAGCATCAAATTCTGGAGGCGTTTGACACGGCATCTTTTAACATGCGAAACAGCTTCGCCAGGTCCGATACCTGGTAGTGCGCATTGAGCCCCGAAGGGTTGGGGAGGACCCAGATTTTAGTCTCGCCGATGGTCTCGCTCTGCAGGCCGAGTGCGGCCTCCTTGCGGTTGAAGGCGATGCGGTAGGAGGTGATTCCGACAACCGCGATGAACCGCGGAGTGTAGCGGATCACTTTTCGCGTAAGGGCGCGTGCCCCGGCGCGAAGCTCATGGGTCGAGAGCTGGTGGGCCATGGCGGTGGGCCGGGGGCACATGTTGGTGATGCCGAGGTTGAGGTCCAGGAGCTGGGCCGAATCAAAGGGGGAAAACTGGTGCGGGGTAAAGCCGCCCTTGTGCATGGCCGGCCAGAAGCGGTTGCCGGGACGTGCGAAATGGTGCCCGACGGCCGCGGTGTAGAGGCCGGGGTTGATGCCGACAAAAAGGACGTCAAGATTGGGGCGGACGAGGTCGGGGACGGTTTTGGTGTGAGCGGCGAGGAGCTGGGCTTTGGTGGGTTTCCAGGGGGTGGGCATGCCGGTTCAGTTTTGTGGTGAGGGGAGCAGGATAAGCCTGTCGAAAAATGCGCTTAAAAAGCGATATACTTTTTCGGTATATTTGTTATCCTCTATATTCATGAAACGAGAAATGCCGCACGACGGATGACCCAAAACTTGCTCTTCAATCGGTAATGGCCTCGTCGATGATTATGATCGATTTTTTTGGTGAATTCTGCGCTTGGAGGTAACATTTTCAGCGACTCATGAATGGAGTGGCCTCCACGGAAGGAAAACTGTATGCAAAAACTGAAGATCAAGATGGCGTTGCCCTGTGAGATTTCAAGGGGTGGCTTTTCTGACGAAGTTGTGTTCAAAATCCATGAGAGGGGGGGCGATGACTACATTAGCAGTGGGTCCAAGAGGTACTTTTGGGACGAAAAAAACGAGCCTATCGGGGAGATAGACGGCGATAAATGGATAAAAGGTCAAGTCGCGGCCCGGGTTATCCAAAGAGAAGGTGACCACAAGGTGCTGGTATCCATCCCTGATGGTGAGGTTATCGTGGTCGAGACGGCACGATTGCTCCAGAGACCGCCAGAAGTGGAAGCACATGTATCTCTCAGACCGTGATCTACGTTGGGCCATTGATTGCGGTAGATTGATCGTTGATCCGCCGCCTGAGAGAATCGAAAGCAGCTCCATTGATTTGCATCTGGATTCCGTTGATGCAGCCAAAGTCTGGGATATAGCCGCTTTCGGCAAAGAAGCTTCAGTGATGGGCCTGCATCCCAGCGAATTGAGAATCGGAAAATTTGACTATCGTCGATTTTCGGGGAAATATCTCAAATCACCTCCGGGAGGTCCTAACGCGTCGGTGTTCAGAAGAGGGGATCAGATTATCGCTAAGCCGCATGGATTTGTGTTGTGGCAGACGAAAGAAACGGTGGGGACGCCCGAAGAGGGTGCGAATCTCATCTGCTTCATTGACGGAAAGAGTACCAAGGCAAGAACCGGGCTCCTCGTTCATCTCACTGCACCCACCATTCACGCAAGCTGGTCGGGAAAAGTGACTCTGGAGATCGCCAATTTGGGACCTTTTGATTTTGTACTCGAAGAAGATGATGTAATTGCCCAGATCCCCGTGGCAATGATCACCAGCGTCCCCGCTCAGAATATGAAGAAGGCGGGGTCGGTCACGTTCAGACAAATGAACGTCACGACGGCATCGGTCCCCAAAAAAATGAAGCGAGGCAAGAAGAAGTGAGTGCCATTTCCAAGGCTGGCGCACAGCATCGCGTTGGGCATTGGCTACGATACGTGGTACTGTAATGGCAGGCGGGCGAGGGGCACGTTGTGGAACAGCAGCAACAGGGAAGTGATGAACGAATCGCGGCCGAGGCAATGACCAAGCCGCAGGGGGAGCGCTCTGCTTATCTGGAGACCGCCTGCGACGGCAATCAACAGCTCCGCGATCGTGTGAACGAGATTGTGACGCGCCTGGAAGGCCAGACGCTGGGCTATGAATCTTCCACGGCAGATCGGCCGGCCGGAGTGCTCGGCGAGGCGGTGCTGGGCGATGCGCGGGGATCGAAAATCGGACATTACAAGCTGCTCCAGTTGATCGGCGAGGGCGGGTTTGGCTCGGTGTACATGGCCGAGCAGTTGCATCCGGTGCGGAGAAAAGTTGCCCTGAAGATCATCAAGCTGGGAATGGATACCAAGCAGGTGATCGCCCGATTCGAGGCCGAGCGGCAGGCGCTGGCGATGATGGATCATCCGAACATCGCCAAGGTGCTGGATGCGGGGGCGACGGATACGGGGCGGCCGTATTTCGTGATGGAATTGGTGAAGGG
>JBGPEF010000589.1:0-3662 GCA_041482675.1 Tepidisphaeraceae bacterium
ACCCCTCCCACGGCCTCGAAGTCGGCTTCATGTTCACCGCCATCCTCATGGTCGTCGGCAGCATCCTCTGGCTATTCGGCTCCCAATTCCTCGCCTCCGACACCGAAGCCGCCCCCCACCGCGTTCTAAACCTCTCCCCCGCCAACCACCACCAGTAATCCCCCCCCGCTGCGCGCCGTGGACGGACACTCTTCACAATCCCCGTAGGGTGCGGCTCGCCGCACCGTCCTCTCTCCACTCCGCGTCTTCTCTCCTCCCCTCTTCCTACTCTTGCTCCTACTCTTTCTCTTTCTCTCACTCCCTCTTCTCCCTCTCCCGGTACGTCCGGGAGACGGTCGGCGTGAGGGTCTCTTGAATTGTGCTGCAGGCTTCAGCTTGCTTTCCCGTGACGTGGACCTTCCTGTCCGCTTCGTAGGGTGGGCACTGCCCACCTCCTCGGTAGGTCGGGCACTCCTGCCCGACTTCGCTTCGCATCCGGTGGGCCGGACATTCCTGTCCGCCACGCACCGATGTACTCGTCGGTGCGTATCTTCGTTTGCATCTGGTAGGTCCTCACCCGCCGCGCCGGCAAAATCTCCCTCCCCCTCTGCTTCTTCCTCCCCATGCTCACCGAATGCCCCTGGGAAATCCTCGAAAACACCCCGATGATCATCGAGCCCCTTCACTCCTGTATCCCCTGATCCCTTCCTCCCCTGCATTGAATGAACTGCCTTCAGTGAGTCATCAAAGGTGACGCTACTTCAATTGCATGCCAGGGGGTTGCAGGGGGACCGCCCCCTGCATCCGCGCATTAAGATCAATAGCGCGGCCCCACCCCCTCAGATCTTCAATATGAGAGAACTCCTCCCGCCTCAACTCCAAAAAACCCTCGCCACAACCCTAAACCCCAACCCCTCCAGAAAGCCGCCCAAACCCCCATTCAAAAACCCGAAAAAAAGCCGGGCAGCACATTGACATTACCCTAACTCTATGATATAAACTCTGCCGCAGCGGCCAATAGAGGAACCAATCCGAAAGGGGGATCGAAAATGCTCTGCTCTCACCCAACCATCCGTATCAGCGCCGATTCCCTGCCTTCACTGAACCCTGAACCCCCAACCCGAAACCCAAAACCCTCCGACTACCAAACGAAGCCAATCGTCATCTTCGCGTCATCCAAACCCATATCCAGCGCATCGTTCCTCTCCATCTCTCTGAGTCTCCGCATCTCTGCGCCTCCGCGGCCGCATCCCCCTCTGCAAAACGAACCCATTTTTCCCCTCCCATGTCCCTTGTCCCCTGTCCCTCGTCCCTGGCAACTCGGGACTCGCTTTTCACTCACTCGGACGCGAATTCGCCCCCAAAGGACTCATTCGGGACGCAAAAAGGACTCGAAAAGGACTTGGAAAGGACTCGCTTTTTTTGGCACTTCCTTGCCCCGCCTCTCCACAACCCTTGCCGAAAACCAATTTTACAAAATACCGCGCCCCAACCCCCCTCAAAACATTTTTGGTTCTCCGCCATAATCGCTGCTACTGCCCGCAACACCACAATCTGTGGGGTGCTGCCCACACCGTCGCAGACCAGCAAATCGCGCGATTGCAAAGAGTTACAGCGAAAAGCGGATCGGCACGAGATTCGAGAGTCCACAAGAATCAGCGGGAATGGCGAAGAACCACATTTTTTTCCCTCCCCGCCGTCACCCGGGGACAAAACAAATCACCAAACGAACCCAAATCCGCTCTACCCGCTCAAAAACGCCATCCCATCTGTACTCCTAACCATGAAATTCTTTGCGCGGCACGCAAATTTTTCCTGGCCATTTGGCGCAACCGATGCACCAGGTTCGGGTTGCCACCGGTATCCACTCCCCCTCCCACTCCTTCGTCATTCGTCATTCGTCATTCTTTCGTCATTCGTCATTCGTCATTCGTCATTCGGGTTGCGGGCAACGTCCGCGCTGCGTGCATCTGTGCCCCATCTGTGGCTCCCTTATTTCCCCTCCTTCTCCCTCCTCAACCTCTCCTCCATCATCTCCAACTCCTTCTGCTGCACCGCCAGCCTCTCCCTCCTCTGCTCCAATTCCCTCTCCAGCCTCACTTCCGGAGGATCATCGTGATACCACGAATACGGCACCTTAAACCCCTCCGGCAAAACCTCATGTCCCCGCGGCGGCGGATCACGCCTCATCTCCCGCCACGCCCCCACCGCCAGCGCCAGGAAAACCCCATAAGCCAAAACGAACCCAATCGCCACCGCGCAAAGCATCCATGCCCGCATCGCCTGCGCAAAAAACACCCCCTGCACCCCCCAAAACACCACCCCCAAAAAGCTCACCACCACCGCCCCAACCGCCGCCGATCTCCTCGTCGCCTGCAACCCCAACCCCAACCCCGCCACCGCCAGCGCCAAACCAATCCCACCAATCAACGACAACGATGTCGCCCGCAGCGCCGAATACGATGGCTGATCGGCCGCATCCCCCGGCAGGTGCCACCCCACGTGCATCAAGTCCTCCCGCTTCCACGTGTTCTTCTCCAGCAATCCGCTCCCGCAGCACGTGATCGACAGCACGATGAACAGGATGCCCCCGGCGAATTGAAACACCGTCCCCACCCCCTGCGTAAACGCCCGCGGCGGCGGCTGCGATCCTCTCGGCTCTTTCCCAACCTGCTCCATCCCCAAGAGTGTAATCCCCCCATCCCCATCTGCTATCATCCCTCAAGCGATATGCCCCCAATCCCCACCGACAAACCCAAGCTCAAAGTCCTCTTCCTCTGCACCGGCAACTCCTGCCGCAGCCAGATGGCCGAAGGCTTCGCCCGCGCCCTCAAGTCCGGCCAGATCGAGCCCTACTCCGCCGGCATCGAAACCCACGGCCTCAACCCCAACGCCGTAAAAGTCATGGCCGAGGCCGGCATCGACATCTCCAACCAAAAGTCCAAACACGTTGATGACCTCCAGAACATCCCCTTCGACTACGTCGTCACCCTCTGCGGCCACGCCAGTGAAAACTGCCCCGTTTCCCCTCGAAAAGCCAAAGTCGTTCATGTAGGATTTGATGATCCGCCAAAATTGGCAAAGAATGCAGCAAGCGAAGAGGAGGCCCCCGGACATTACAGGAGGGTGCGGGACGAAATCCTTCGTTTCATCGAGCGGCTTCCCCTCTCGCTACAACCGGCTTCCTGACCAAATCTGCCTTGGAGGGCAAAATGCGTAACCGTTTCTGGTCATTCTTAATAAGCACTCTGGCCTGCGCCGCCGCCTGCCGCGCCGACACTCTCACCCTCACCCCCGACCGCGACAACACTCTCTTCCAAAGCTCCGCCGGTAACCTCAGCAACGGCGCGGGCATCGCCTTCTACGCCGGCCGATCCAATCAAGCCGCCGGCATCGAAATCCGCCGCGGCCTCATGCACTTCAACCTCAGTTCCATCCCCGCCGGCGCAACCATCTCCAGCGCCTCTCTGCGCCTGGTCTCCGAAAACATCGGCCAAAACGGCAATCGCACCATGATTCTCCACCGCGTCCTCCAGGACTGGGGCCAGGGAACCTCCAACGCCTCCGGCGCCGGCACCACCGCCACCACCAACGACGCCACCTGGCTCTATCGCTTCTTTGTCCCCGCCGCTCGCACCACCAGCCCCGCCTGGACCACCCCCGGCGGCTCCTTCGATGCCGCC
>JBGPEF010000590.1:0-3651 GCA_041482675.1 Tepidisphaeraceae bacterium
AGGCTATCTCAAAAGGCCCAAAACGGGCCGTTCGCGACCCTGAAAACGGGCTTTTGAGATAGTTACTAAGAGCAAGAGCAGGAGAGAGATTAGGATCGGGGGGAATGATTTCAAGTAGGCCAGGCGCGGAGGGCGAGATTGGCGACGCGCTGGAGCTGGGATCGGGAAGCGCCGCTGGCGGCCTGGACGGAGAGGCCGTGCATCAGGGTGGCGAGGTAGCGGGCGAGGTCGGCGGGGTTGGACTCTTTGGGGAGATCACCTTCGGATTTGGCGCGCTGGAAACGATCGCGCAGGGCGGTGACGAGGGATTCGCGGTGGCGGATGAGTTCTTGGCGCATGCGGTCGGCGGATTCGCCGCAGGCGAGTGCGCCCTGGACGGCCAGGCAGCCGCGGGGGTTGGCGGGGTTGGTGAGGTTTTGGACGCCGCCGTGGAGGAGTTTTTCGGCGACAGTACGGGCGGTGGGTTGAGCCAAGGCGTCGTGAACGTAGGAGGCGGGGCCGGTGGTGTAGCGCTGGAGGACTTTACGGAAAAGGGATTCTTTGTTGCCGAAGGCGGCGTAGAGGGAGGGGCGGTTGATGCCCATGGCGGCGGTGAGGTCGGGCAGGGAAGCGCCTTCGTAGCCCTTGCGCCAGAAGACGTTCAGGGCCTTGTCGAGGGCTTTGTCGGCGTTGAAAGCGCGGGGGCGTCCCCGGGGCATTGTCCTGGTCCTCCGCTTAGTTAAGTACCGTTCGATACAATACTCGACTTGACGGCGGAAGTCCACAGGGATATGTTTACCGGTCGGTACAGAAATGAATTCAGGATTGAGGATTCAGAAGACAGAATTCAGAATACAGAGCGGCCGGAGATTACGCAGATAAGCGCGGATTTGGGCAGATCAGGATTGAATTTGGAAGGAGATCGTCGTGGGAAAGAATCTGGCAGGCAAGGTGGCGCTGGTGACTGGTGGGTCGCGGGGGATTGGGGCGGCGATTGCGAAGAGGTTGGCGCAGGAGGGGGCGGCGGTGGCGATAACGTTTGCGAGCAATAAGCAGAAGGCGGATGAGGTGGTGAAGGCCGTTGAGAAGGAGGGAGTGCGCGCGGTGGCGATCGCGGCCGACAGCGGCGACGCGGCGGCGGTGAAGAAGGCGGTGGATGAGACGGCGCGGGTGCTGGGGCGGCTGGATGTGCTGGTGAACAACGCGGGGATCGCCAAGATCGGGCCGGTGGGGGAATTTTCGCTGGAGGATTTTGACCGGATGGTGGGGGTGAATGTGCGCGGGGTGTTCGTGGCGATACAGCAGGCGCTGAAATATATGGGGGAGGGCGGGCGGATCATCACGATTGGCAGCGTGAACGCGGATCGGATGCCGTTTGCCGGAGGCTCGGTTTATGCGATGACCAAGGCGGCGGTGGCGGGATTGACGCGCGGGTTGGCGCGTGACCTGGGGCCAAAAGGGATTACCGTGAACGTGGTTCAGCCGGGGCCGGTGGATACGGACATGAATCCGGCGGAGGGGGCGTTCGCGGAAACGATGAAGAGCTTCATGGCGCTGCCGCGGTATGGGAAGGGGAGCGAGATTGCGGGGATGGTGGCGTATCTGGCGGGGCCGGAGGCGGGATTTGTCACTGGGGCGTGTTTGACGATTGATGGGGGATTTGCGGCATAATTGAGGGAGAGAACTCAGAACTCAGAATAAAAGGCGGCGGAATCGCAAAGGCGCAGAGACGCTAAGACGCAGAGAAGAGTGGCCGCAGAAGACGCAGATAAACGCGGATTTGCGCAGATCGACAAATTCGGAGACAGACGATGAAACAACCCCTTCACGATGAAGCGCTGGACCAATTGTTTCGTAAGGCGCGGACTTATAACGCCTGGGTGAATAAGCCCGTAGGCGACGAAACGCTGCGGCAGCTTTACGAGCTGATGAAATGGGGGCCGACCAGCGCGAACCTGGCGCCGGCGCGGATTGTTTTCGTGCGGAGCCGGGAGGCGAAGGAGCGGTTGCGGCCGGCGCTGGCTGCGGGGAATGTGGATAAGACGATGGCCGCGCCGGTGACGGCGATCATTGCGTACGATGAGCGGTTCTACGACTTGGCGGGACGACTCTTTCCGCAATATCCGCAGATTCGAGAAGTGTTCACGAGCTCGCCGGAGGTGGCGGAGAGCACGGCATTTCGAAATGGGAGCCTCCAAGGGGCGTATTTCATTCTCGCGGCGCGGGCGCTGGGGCTGGATTGCGGGCCGATGTCGGGGTTCGACAATGCGAAGGTGGATGCGGAATTCTTTCCGGCGCCGGCGGCGCTGGAGCGTTCGGCCACGGAGGTGATGCCGGCGGGGCGGATCAAGTCGAATTTCCTGTGCAATCTTGGGTATGGGGATCCGAGCGGGCTGCATCCGCGAGGGCCGCGGTTGACGTTTGAGGAGATTTGCAAGGTGCTGTGAGGGGAACGGCGAAATGACGAATGACGAATGACGAAAGAATGTCGAATGACGAATGACGAAGATAAGCATCGATGAGTACATCGATGCGTGGCGGACAGGAATGTCCGCCCCACCGGCGGAAGACCCCTCACCTAACCCTCTCCCCTGCGTACAGGGGCGAGGGAAAAGAGGGAGATGACGGGCGTCTCTAATACTTTGGAAATTTGAAAGGAGATTGTCGTGGCTAAGAAACTTGAAGGAAAAGTGGCGGTGGTTACGGGGGCGTCCAAGGGGATCGGAGCTTCGATTGCGCTGCACATGGCGGCGGAGGGGGCGGCGGTGGTGGTGAACTATAGTTCGAGCAAGGAGGGGGCGGATCGGATTGTGGGGGAGATCAAGGGCAACGGTGGGCGGGCGATTGCGGTGCAGGGGAATGTGGCGAAGGAGGGGGATGTGCGGCGGTTGTTTGCGGAGACCAAGGAGGCGTTTGGGCGGCTGGATGTGCTGGTGAATAATGCGGGGGTGTATGAGTTTAAGCCGCTGGAGGAGGTAACGGCGGAGCATTTTCACAGGATGTATGATGTGAATGTGCTGGGGCTGGTTCTGGCGACGCAGGAGGCGGTGAAATTGTTTGGGGATCGCGGGGGGAGCATTATCAATATCAGCTCGGTGGCGGCCACGGCTGCGCCGCCGACGGGATCGCTTTATAGTGGGACGAAGGCGGCGGTGGATGCGGTGACGCGGTCGCTGGCGCAGGAATTGGGATCGAAAAAGATCCGGGTGAATTCGCTGAACCCGGGGATGGTGGAGACGGAGGGGTTCAGGGCGGCGGGAATTGGGGCGAGTGAATTTCGAAAACAGGTAGAGGCGCAGACGCCGCTGGGGAGGATTGGGCAGCCGAAGGATATTGCGCCGGTGGCGGTGTTTCTGGCGTCGGATGATTCGGCGTGGATTACGGGGGAGACGATTTATGTGGCGGGGGGATTGAGGTGAAGTCGGAGCTGAATGACGAATGATCAATGACGAATATAAGCATCGATGAGTACATCGGTGCTTGTCGGGCAAGAGTGCCCGACCCACCGGCAGAAGAACGGAGCGACTATGTCTAAGAAACTTGATGGAAAAATTGCACTCGTTACGGGCGGTAACAGCGGGATTGGATTGGCGACGGCGAAGCGGTTTGTGGCGGAAGGCGCACATATGTTCATCACCGGGCGGCGAAAGGAAGAGCTGGATAAGGCGGTGG
>JBGPEF010000591.1:0-3644 GCA_041482675.1 Tepidisphaeraceae bacterium
GCACGACCGCGGGACGGTGGACATGGTGGCGCACGGCGATACCGGCTGCTACACCATGCTCATGTTCGCCCCCACCGAGCAGCTCATGCACAACTACAGCGGCATGGGCCTGGGCGGCGGCACCGGATCCGGCATCGATCCCTTCATCACCAACAAACAGATCGTCTTCATGGGCGATGGCACGTTCTTCCATTCCGGCCAACTCGCCATCAGCAACTCCGTCAAAGCCGGCCAGGACATCACCTACATTATTCTCGAAAACGGCACGACCGCGATGACCGGCCACCAGGACCACGCAGGCGTCGATGAGGATATGTTCGGGAACAAGCACGCGATCGTTGACATCTTCAACGTCATCCGCGGCATGGCCAAAACAGCGCCGATCAGGCTCGTAAAACTCTCGCCGGCCGATCGGGATAATTACAAGCGCACGCTGGAGACGACGATTCTGGCCGGCGGCGTGAAGGTGATCATCGCCGACAAGGAATGCGGCATCACCTATCACCGCACCAAGGCCAAGCAGGAGCGGGCGATCGTCAAGGAGAAGGGCTACCTGCCGCGCAAGACGCACATGAATATCACGCCGGAGGTGTGCGAAAACTGCTTGGAATGCACGAAGCAGACGGCGTGCCCCGGCTTGATCACGGTTGATACGGATTACGGCAAGAAAATCGACACCGATCTCACCTGGTGCGTCAACGATGGCGCATGCGAGCGCGTCCGCGTGTCGAATGAAGCGGGCACGAGCGTCAAGCCATGCCCGAGCTTCGAGCAGGTGACGGTGATCCGCCGCAAACGGCGGCGCTATCTGCTGCCCAACATGGCCCTGGATAAGCTCCCCGAGCCGGCCGACAAATTGCACGACATGTCCGCGGCCAACACGCCCTGGCGCTGCCACATGTCCGGCGTCGGCGGCATGGGCATCGGCGTCGTCGGCGCAATCCTCGTGCGCGCCGGGCACAATCAAGGTTATCGCGTTGTATTTCAGGACAAAAAGGGCCTGGCGATTCGCAATGGCGGCGTGTTCTCGCAGATCACCTTCGTAAGTGAAGAACAGGGGCGGGGCGCCCGTGCCACGGAAGAGTATCCGACCACCGGCTCCATTCCTTACGGACGGGCGGATTTGCTGCTGGGGATCGATATTCTGGAAGCCGCTCGGGCTACGGATGCCCAGGCCCAATTCCGCGTCGCTTCCCGAAATTACACCTCCGCCGTCCTCAACATGCACAAGCAGCCCACGGTTTACACCCTGCTGGGCCAGGATGATTTTGATCCGGAGCAACTGCGGCAGGAAATTTATTCGCGCTGCCGCGAGGATCACTCCTATGCCAAAAATCTTTCGGAGCTTTGCGAGCAGCGCCTCGGCTCAAAGCAGTTCGTCAACATCATGATGCTCGGCGTGGCGTTTCAGCTCGGCCTCATCCCCGTCTCCGCCCACTCCATCGCCTGGGCCATCAAGGACACCATCCGGCGCGACCATCGCAAAAACCTCAAGGCCTTCAACATCGGCCGCAAGCTCGCGCTGGAACCCCGCGCCCTTCCCAAGAAACCCGAGCCCGAAACCTGGGAGCAACTGGTCGTCAACAAAGCGCGAATTCTCCGCAAATCCAAGGTCCTGGGCTCCGCCTGGTCCGGGCGCTACGAGCGCATCGTCGGCCATGCCATGAAGCACCTGCCCGACCTGCCCGAAGACCTCAAGTACGACCTGGCCCTGCGCATCTACGACATCCAGCAGTATGAAAACCATCGCCTCGCCAAGCGCTACATCGACCTGCTCCTGCCCATCTATCGCCGCGACACGCGTGAGAGCCGATTCGCCGCCACCGCCGCCGCCATCTGGAACCTGGCCAAGGTTTTCCTGATCAAGGATGAGCCCTACGTCGCCTATCTGCTCACCCGCTATGAAAAACATCAGCGCGACATCGCCAAATACAACGTCGATGTGAGCAACGGCGATCGCCTGGTTTATCGCCATCACACCAGCCCCGAATTCAACATCGGCCCCTGGCGCATCCGCTTCAAAATCACCACCCGCGACTGGGTGCTCAAGCTGGTCAAACACTGCAAATGGTGGCGTCGTCTCCCCGGCTGGCATCGCCGCGAAAGCGATTTCCGCGACTGGTACATCTCGCTGCTGGACCGCGTGAATCTCGAAAACGGACAATACGAGCAGGCCCTGCGCGTGCTCAAAGCGCCCGAACAAGTGACCGGCTATCGCGAAGTGCGCTATCCCAAGATGGAAAAAGTGATCGCGGAGATCGAGCAGGAACTTTCCGGCCGCTCACCCACGCCGGAGCGGCCGATTCATCCGCCGCGATTGCTGGATGCGATCCGCCAGCCATCTCACGTTTCGTAGATTTCCTCGCGGTGGAGTTCGCCCGCTGCAAATTTAACTGAAACTTTTCTGCGACGGGCGAACCACCGAATCGCTCGCCCGTACCCTCTGTCAGCGTCTCCCGAATGGGGCGCAGAACAGGTGGAATGCATGACTCGGCCCCTGCGGATCCTCCTCGTTGAAGATCACGTTGACACGCAGCACATCATGAGCCGGCTGCTCCAGAGTTTCAAACACGAAGTGAAAAGCGCAACCAGCGTGAAGTCCGCGCTCGCTCTGGCCAGTGCTCATCCTTTTGACCTGGTGATCGCCGACATCGGCCTCCCCGATGGCAGCGGCGCGGCCCTGATGGCACAGCTTCGCGAGCTCTATCAGCTTCCCGGCATCGCCGTCAGCGGATTTGCCGCCGATGAAATTGTCAATGAACACTCGGGCTTCGTGGCCCGCCTGATCAAGCCGATCACGCTCGAACAACTCGAGCGGGTGATTCAAAAAACCGTGGGCGACGGCCAATGACTGCCGCTCGGCCGCCTGATGAAAGTTTTATTTGTTGCCAGATAACAGGTTGACTAGCATGGTCAACGTCGTATTTTAGAAGTCGCTTGTGACCGCCGAAGCTGCCCCATGCCAGGGGCAGCGCGGGAGACCCAATTTCCTGGGGCGCAGATCGAGTCGCGGGGTGATTACCGCAAAATCGATCGGGCCACTTTTCAGGCCTAGCCCGTCGGTGTTTGTGAACCCGATCCGGTCCGTGACAGACCAGATCAGGCAAACGGACATCGGCCCATGCGATACCTGCTTTCGCTCGAAGAGATGTACGTTCGACGAAGGTTGGACCGCGTGAGACAGCTAATCCCGTAGGCAGGCCGTTGATGTTTTGCCACGTCACCCTTCCGGGATGATTGGACTCATAGGAGAGTCCAGACATGGCGATGTTGGCGGCCAGGAGATCGACCAGGCTTCTTAGAGCCCGCCGCGATCTCCAGAAAAGGGCACGACGCCGGAATCCGGCGGCGGGAAACGGCAACTCGGAGAACTCAGGCCGTGACAGCCTGATCCACTCCCACCTCTTGCCAATTCTCAGCCACCCCGACGCCTGTGCAAAAGAGAACCGGGGCTGCAAGCGGCCCCACCGCAGTCGCTCGAGCGCGTGCGCGAAGCCGATCGGCCAAGCCACCCGCGATGACTCGCGGCGTTCTCATAGCGGTTCCGTGCGATGGACTCGAGCGGAACTGCGACGTGCGGAAGAGCAATTGCTCTTTGGCCGCCACGAATGCCAGGAAACTCGGGACGGCATTTGTGACCAGGC
>JBGPEF010000592.1:0-3623 GCA_041482675.1 Tepidisphaeraceae bacterium
TGGCCAAGTATTTCGCCATCATCCCGGCCATGCTCATGGCCACATTCCCGGTCATCGCGCCACTCAACGTGATGCGCCTCGCATCGCCCTATAGTGCGATTCTGAGCGCGGTCATCTTCAACGCATTGATCATTATTGCACTGATCCCCCTCGCCCTGCGCGGAGTGAAATTCCGCCCGCTCGGCGCGGCCTCAATTCTGCGGCGGAATCTGGTCATCTATGGTTTTGGCGGCCTGATCATTCCATTCGTCGGCATCAAGCTCATCGACATCTTCGTAAAGGTCCTCCATCTGGTGTGATTCAATGAGAACACTACTCTATCATCTCCGAGTTTCGCTCGTCGCCACGCTGGTACTGGCGATCCTGCTTTGCGGCATTTACCCGCTGATCGTTTGGGGCTTGGCTCAGGCGATCTTCCCCACCAAGGCCAATGGATCGCTGATCGTGAAGGACGGGCGGGTGCGTGGCTCGGCACTGCTCGGCCAGAATTTCACCGACCCAAAATACTTCCATCCTCGCCCTTCCGCCGCCGGCAGCGGCTACGACGCCACCAGTTCTGGCGGAACCAATCTCGGCCCACTCAGCGACAAGCTGATCAACGGCATCCACAAGAAAACACCAGACGGCAAGGATGATCCGGCCAACTTCGACGGCATAAAAGACCTGGTGGATGTCTATCGCAAAGAGAATGGATTGGACAACTCAACGCCTGTGCCGGCCGATGCCGTGACCCGTTCCGCCAGTGGCCTCGATCCCCATATCAGCCGGGCCAACGCGATCTTGCAACTTCCCCGCGTCGCCAAGGCGCGCGGATTAAGCAGAGAAGTGGTGCAGAAGTTGGTCGATGACAATACGGATGGCCGCAACCTGGGCATCCTTGGCGAGAGAGGCGTCAACGTCGTCCTGCTGAACTTGGCTTTGGATGCGCAACGCTGAATTCGTATGCCCGAAGGCCGAGCAACTTCCTTCCTTCAAATGATCCGCCGCTCTCAGCGCGGCCGGCTGAAGGTCTATCTCGGCTACGGCCCCGGCGTGGGCAAAACCTACCAGATGCTCTCCGAAGGCCAGCGGCTGAAAGCCGAAGGCATCGACGTAGTTGTCGGCCTCGTGGAGACGCACGGCAGGGCGGAGACTGCCAAGCTCGTGGAGGGCCTGGAGGTCGTCCCGCGCCGCCGCACCGAGTATCGCGGCATCGTCGTCGAGGAACTTGATGTCGATGCCATCCTCGCCCGCCGCCCGCAGGTGGTCCTGATTGACGAACTTGCCCACACCAACGTCCCCGGCAGCCGCAATCCCAAACGCTATCAGGATGTTCAGGAGATTCTCGCGGCCGGCATCCACGTCATCACGACGCTGAATGTCCAGCATCTGGAAAGCCTCTACAACACGGTCGAGCAGCTCATCGGCGTGAAGGTGCGCGAGCGTCTACCGGATTCTGTGCTGGCAGACGCTGACCAGATCGTCAACATCGACCTCGCCGCCGAGGATTTGCAGAAGCGCCTGCAAGAAGGAAAGGTCTATCCGCGCGAACGAATCGCCGCCGCGCTGGAGAACTTCTTTACCGCTTCAAACCTCGAACACCTCCGCGAATTGACTCTCCGCGAAACCGCCTCGCAACTCGATCTCAAGCGCCGGGAAATTAAAGCCAATGCTGATGGCAGCGCGCCCGATCAAATCATGGTCTGCCTCTCCTCGCGCGGTCCCAATAGTGCCCGCCTTCTCCGCTTCGCCTCACGCCTTGCCGGCCGCCTGAATCGCAACTGGTACGCCGTCTATGTCCAAACTCCATCCGAAGAACCCACCGTCATCGACGCCACCACCCAGCGCCTATTGGCCGACACGCTGACGCTCGCCAACCAGCTTGGCGCGATGGTGTTCACCTTCAAAGGTCAGGACATCCCCGACACAATCCTGCGTTTCGCCAAAGAATATCGCGTTGGCCAAATCGTCATCGGCAAGCCAGGACCTATCCCCCTCTGGAAGAAAATGCTCGGCCATCGAAGCGTGGCAGAGCAACTGATCCACAGGGCCAAGGGCGTGACCGTGGTCGTCGTCGATGCTGAAGCGGACGAAAAACTGGCCAGCGAGATCGCGGCCGAGACAGCAGCAGGTTCACCCGCAACCCCAAGCGAACCCCGCCGCGCCACCGGCCCCGTCGGCGGAATGCTCACCCCCGGCCGCATCGTCATTTGGGATCACCCTGTTTCCAAGCAGGACATTCTGGAGCGGATGGTGGCGGCCATTAAAGCAGAAGGCGTCGCGATAGATGTTGCATCAGTTGTAAACCGCCTGCGCGAGCGAGAAGCGCGCGGCTCAACCTTTTTGAACGAAGGCGTTGCCCTCCCCCACGCCCGCATCGACGAGCTTGAAGGTCCGCAAATCGCACTGGGCCTGACGCAGGCGGGCGTGCTGGATGCTCCGACGGATGTTCCAATCGACGTGGTCTTCATGCTTCTCTCGTCCGCCAAGGATGCCACCGCGCACCTCAAGCTGCTGGCCAAGGCCGGCCGCCTCCTGCAAGGCCGCGAGCTTCGCCGCGCATTGAAGAAAGCGACCTCGCCCGACGATGTGCTGGATCGCATTGCCCAATTTGAAGGAGATATTGCTGCCAAGCCGATCGCCACTCAGCCATCCACGGCCGCCACGGCGCAAAACAAATAACCAGAGCTTAAAAGGATGAAGGGGCTTTGTAACAGAGCCGCAGGATCGGTGAGATTACACTACCGCTGTGAAAAGAATTTATTTGAGCATCCTGTTGCTCGTTTTGACAGTCACCTTCGTGGTCGCCCTGAGCGTCGCCGCGCATCGCCACGCTGGGCAGGGGCAGACGGCGAATGCACGACGACTGCGCGATTTCTATTCTCGAGTGGACCCACCGAATAAGCCCGCCCACGCTTTCCTGATGGACCTGCTCATCCCCGCCGCTATCTGCGGCCTAATGGCCGGTCTGCTCCTGGCGCGTTGGCCTCGATTCCTCTTCGTCATGTGGCTTGCGATCTCGCTGGTGATCGTAATGCTCTGGCCGATCTACCACTCTTACATCGACGGCCCCTTTCCGGTCGGGTGGTCGCTTCGACACCTCTCGTTCGCGGAGGGGCTCGCGTGCTGGTTCGCCGGCTATGTGGAAACCGCCCTTCTCTGCGGCCTCTTCACCTACGTCGGGTGGGCCATAAACCCTCATAGATCGGGCAACACGATCCTCTGGCGATCCGGGCGAAATCGGCAATCCTGAACCCACCGCAGCGCGAGGCCGCGCTCCACATCTTATTTCGGAACTCCTCGCACCATGGCCAGAATGCCCGCTCGAACCGCTATTGGCAGCGCCGGCCATGCCTTGATCACTTCCGCCAAGTCGGGATCAATCGGAGGTGTTTTGGCGCTCTCTGCACCGGATTCTGCGCCGCCCTCCTGACTAACCCCATTGTTTTTGCGGTGTTGTTGGTGCTTGCTCGAGTCTTGTCGCCGCTGATGCACAAGAATTGCCAACGAGTTGCTACTGCGGTCGCTGTCGCCAGTACCCCAAGCAGCGATAGCACCAGCCGGGGTTTTGGTGACGGTGACGCAGGAGACGGCATCAAACAACGGGATTCGTGGGAGCCGAAGCTAGTGGTCTGACACCACCA
>JBGPEF010000593.1:0-3606 GCA_041482675.1 Tepidisphaeraceae bacterium
AAAATGGTGCCTGTCATACCGGGCCTCCGGGTAAAAAAGCGTCTTGGAGCCGATCACCCGATCGAGCTCGCTACTCAACTGGGACAATGATCCCCATCAGACGCCTCCCCGCGAGGCCCGGTGTGCATAGTTTCCCATTCTTCATCTGGGGGTAATTATTACCTGCATCTCCGCGCAAGGTAAGCCAGCTTACCTGGACCGTTTTCGCCGCCGGACTCCCAGCAGCAGGGCGGCCGCTGACAGTCCGGCGAATGTTCCCGGCTCGGGGACGGCTTGGGGAGAGAACCCTGCGGCACCACCGGAGTAACTGGCGTTGAAGTTGGAAGACAGGTCGATGAAATCGGAAATCGTGACACTGTTGTCAAAATTGAGATCGCCTTCCTGCCAGGTGGCGGCGCCGATTTGGTTGAAATGGGAGGCGAGGTCGATGAAGTCGCTGATGGTGACCTGGCCGTCGAGGTTCAGATCGCCGATGCGGGTGGGGCGGATGAGGAGGTAGGGATCGCCGTGGAGATCGGTGAGTTTGGCGATGCCGATGGCCGAGCCGGGGTGGGCGGAGAGGCCGGAGTCGTGGATGCCGTCGGTGGGATCGGGTGCGCCAGCGCGATTGGCGTTGGCGATGGCGGCGTAGAGCGAGGCTTTGGCGGCGGCCAGATTGGGGGAATAGACGCGCAGGGAGCGGAATGCGCCGGGGGTGACGGGGGTGGCCAGGTCGAAGGATTGGGCGGCGGGGTTGCTGCTGATGACGTTCAGCTCCTTGAAATCCTGATCGGCGCGGAGGACGATTTTCGCGCCGGGGAAGGCCAGATTCACGGTGAGATTGGCAACCGCGGGAGTGGTGATGGAAGCGGGGCGGCCGGTGTTGCTTTCGAGCTCGACTTTGCCGCCGTTGGCTTCCAGCGTTGATGCGGGCGCCCAGTTTTGGATTCCGCCGATGTTGGCAGCGCCTTCATTGACGAATGTGGTGGCGACGGAAAGTGTTCCGGTGCTGTGAAATGTGCCACTATTCTGCACGGCGTGGACCGTGAGCGAGCCGGCCTGGAGATCGAATTTGCCATCGCCGACGGCCGGGAAATTGGTGGTGGTGAGCTTACCGAGAATGGTGTGGGAACCGCCGCTTTGTGTGAAGGCGCCCTGGCCGCGGTAGCCAATGTCCTCGTTTGCGCCGACGGTGAGGTTGCCGCCGAACAGGGTGAACTGGCCGTGACTGGCCAGTTCGTAGCCGACGGTCAGATCGTTGGTCAGGACGACGTCGCCGTTGGCGAGGGTGAAGTTGCCGGAGGCATTAGCGTCACCGCCGAGGATGATGCCTTCGGCATGCAGGGTTCCGCCCTGCATCGTATAGGCGCCGGAACTGCCAGCAGCGCTGGCGATGACCACCGGGAGAGAGGCTGTGACGTTGCCGCCACCCTGCGTGAAGGTTCCGTTGCCTCTGAAGCCAACCATGATTTGCGATGCGGACAAGGTAGCGCCGGGTTGGATGGAGTAGGCGCCGTTCACGCCGGGGGCGTGGGCGATTTCCAGGAGGAAGTTTCCGGTGTTGCTGCCGCCGTTGTGGAGGAATGTGCCATCTGCGCCATAACCGACATATTCAGCGCCAAACGGATCGGCGACGGCCAGGTTTCCGGTTTGCAGGGTGTATGAACCCGTTCCACCGGCGGCAAATCCAACCCAAAGGCTGTTGCCGACTTGATTGGTTCCGCCGTTGTGCATGAAGACGCCGGGTGCGCCATCGCCGACGATTTCCAGTGATGCTGACAGGCTGCCGGGCGCGCTCAGGTCGTATTCGCCGCTGCTGCCGGTCTGAATACCGATGTAAAGGCTGCCAGCGCAATTGTTGACGCCGCCGTCCTGTCTGAAGCGGCCAGCGCCTTTGTTGCCGACAAATTCCGAGCCGCTCACCGACAATCCGCCTGCGAAGAGGTAATAGGTTCCCGATGAGCCTGATTCTTCGCCGAGGCGCAGGTCGCTGTTGAGTGTGTGGGTGCCGTTGAACTGCGTGAAGGTGCCGATGTTGTAATTGCCGATGCGCTCGGGGCCGTTGGCGATCAGTGTCCCGGCGTTGAGGTTGTAGGTGCCGTTGGAAAAGTGGCCGACGACGAAGCCAAACTCGGCTGTGTGCGTGCCGCCGTTCTGGGTGAGGGTTCCGATGTTTCCATCGCCGATGTAGGAGAGCTTGGTGGAAAGGGCGCCATCATTGAGGAAGTAGCTGCCTTCGGCGTTGAGGCCGATGAGCAGCGAGCCCAGAGAAGTATGTGTGCCGCCGAGCTGGTTGAAGGTGGCCGGGGCGCTTTGGCCGATGCTGTCATAACCGGCGACGGTAAGATTTCCCCGTTGGGTGATGGAGCTGTTGTTGGTCAGGCCGTCGGTTCCCAGCAGCGTGACGTTGCGGCCCGGGGGGAGGGTGATGCCCCAGTTGTTTTCCATGCCGTTGCCGGCCGTGAAATCGGCGTTGAAGTTGATCGAGCCAAAGTTTTGCAGCCGGCCGCTGAACAGGCCGCTGTTGTAATTGAATGTGCCCTGATTCTGGAGGATGCCCTTCACCTCGCCGCCGGAATGATTGAAGGTGAGGGCATTGAGGACGCCGGCGGATTCGAAGAAGGTTCCGCCGGGGAGCAGGTCAACCACGATCGTGTTAAGAGTGCCGCCCTGGAGGTTGTAGGTGCCGTGGCTGCCGCCGTTGAGGGCGATGGCCACGCCGTGGGCGTTATTGGTGCCGTTGGTCTGGGTGAAGACGCCGGTTCCCGACAGGCCGATGACTTCGGGAAGATTGGCGTCATTTTGAACGAGAGTGCCGCCGTTGAGGAGATAGGTTCCATTTCCCGTGGCATTGGCGCCCAACTGAAGCTGCCCGCCGATGCCGATGGAGTGGGTGCCGCCGGTTTGCTTGAAAGTTCCCTTGCCCTGGAAGCCGACAACATCGAGCGAATTGACGGTGAGGCTGCCGGCGTTGAGCTCGAAGGTGCCGACGCCGGTGCCGAAGAGGCCGAGGCGCAGATAGCTGTTGGCGGTGTGGGTGCCGCCGTTTTGCGTGAAGGTGCCGGTTCCGTACTGGCCGATGATTTCCTGATTGGCCACGGTGAGGCTGCCGCTGCCGCTGAGCGTGTAGGAGCCGGTGGCGGTGGGCTGGTTGCCGACGATGAGAAATCCGCCGGCGGAGTTGACGCCGGCAGTGTGGGTGAAAGTGCCGTTGCCCTGGTCGCCGACGATCTGGGCATCGGTGAAGGAGTTGGTGGTGAGGCTGCCGCCGCCGAGGGTGTATGCGCCGTTGCTGGCGGCGGAGTAGCTGCCGAGCTTGAGGTTGAAAAGCGCGGTGTTGGTGCCGGCGGTTTGAATAAATTTTCCCTGGGCGTTGGTGTCGTCGGAAATGATCTGGTCGTTGAAGGAGACGTCGCCGCCGTTGAGGTTGTAGGCGCCGGTGCTGTTGGGGTTGTAGGCGACGTAGAGCGTGCCGCCGCCGTTGACGCCGCCGCTTTGGGTGTAGGCGCCTTTGCCGTTGAGGCCAACGGTTTCGGTTGAAGCGACCATGCGATAAGGGAAGACGATTCCGGAGGAGGGATGAACGAGCGTGACATTGCCGCCGCCGATGGCGTCGATGGTGAGGGA
>JBGPEF010000594.1:0-3600 GCA_041482675.1 Tepidisphaeraceae bacterium
CGCCTGCCGCCCCGTCGTATTTTTGATCTTCTCAATCCACTCGATGATGTCCGTCGCCTGATTTGCCGGCCCCGCCTTCATCTCCCCCAGGTCCACCGCAATCGCCGTCTTCATCATCGGATTCAACACCAGCAGCTTGTTCTTCGATGTATCCAGAATCGTCACCGCCATCCCCGGCGCCTCCACCCGCAGCCGCCCCGGCTCCATGAACGTCATCTTCATCGCCACCGGCTTCCCATTCGCCGGCACTTCCATCGTCCAGTTGCACGCCAGCGTCCGCGACTCCCGCAATTTTCTCGCCACATCCGCAACCGCCACCGTCCCGCCCCCCACTCCATTAATCACCAGCACCACCGCCACCCCGCACAACCCAATCAAAATCGCCGCCGCGAATTTATACATCCACCCCATCCCGCCAATCCGCCCCGCAATCCCACCCCGCCCCTCCGCACTCGCCCTCTTCAGCGCATCGATCGTCCTGGCGCTCACCATCGCCGACGGCCCCTCCGCCAGCGGCTCCTCCAGCATCTCCGCCACCGCTCGATCGACTAAATCGTGATTGTTGCTCGGATCGTTCATGTTCGCACCTGCCTCTCCACTCTCATCGCCGGCGCAAGCAATTCCCGCAGCCGCGCCCGCGCCCGATGCAGCAGCACCCCCACCGCATCACTCGATATGTCCATCTCCCTGGCAATCTCTTCATGTTTCCACCCCTCCAGCGCGTGCAGGCAAAAAACCTCCGCCTGCCGCTCCGGCAATCGTCCCAGCGCCACCCGCAGCCGCGCTGACAACTCCCCCGCCTCCGCATTCTGAAATGGCTCCGGCTCCCCTCCGCCAACACCATCAAAATCCACCATCTCCTGCCGCGTATTTCTTCTCTGTCTCTGCCTCAGCCGATCCACCGCCCGCGCGCTCGCCAGCCGATGCAACAACGCCCCCCAACTCTGCACCACCGACCTCTTCGCAAACGACAGCGCCGCCAGGAACGTCTCCTGGAACACCTCATCCGCATCCGCCCTGTTCCCCAGCAATCGATACACCCTCCTCCACACCCCCGGCCCCTCCCGCCCGACAATGCCTTCCCAGTCGATCACAATACTTCTGTACCTTTTCTCCCTCGCCGCTTTCGATTCCCTTCCCCTTCTTCCCGCTATTCCCCTCTTCGCCCCTCGCCCCCGCACTCGGGGGAGAGGGCCAGGGTGAGGGGGTCTTCGTCATTCGTCATTCGAGCTTCTTTCGTCATTAGACATTCGTCATTCATCATTTGCTTGTGTCTTCTGACTTCTCCTTAATCTTCCCGTCGCCCCCCACCATCAAATCTTACACGCAATCCCCCCTCTCCCCTCTTACAATGTCAAATATGACCCTCCGCCGCAAAATGGCCCTCCAAATCAGCGCCATGGTCTTCGCCATCGGCCTCCTCGGCGGCGCTTCCCTCTGGGGCCTTCTCGGCCTCCACCGCGACCTCGGCTCCGCCCTTGCCGGCTACGAAGAACTCCGCCAACTCTTCGAAGTCGGCTCCCACATCCGCACCGCCCAAACCCTCCTCTCCCTCGAACAGCCCGACCGCCACCAGGCCATGCGCGAAATCCAACACGCCACCACCACCCTCTCCCTTTCCCTCCACCACACCAAACAAAAAGATGACCTCCGCACCAGCCTCCTCGCCGCCCAGGAACAACTCTGGCCCGCCCTCGTCGACAACCCCCAATCCACCGCCACCGCCAACGCCCTCCTCAACAAACCCCTCCGCCACATCTCCAACCTCACCGCCGACATCGGCCAGCGCATTCGCGAAAAAGAATCCGCCGCCGCTCAAAAGTGGCGCACCACCCTCATCATGATGAGCCTCATCTCCGCCTTCGCCGTCGCCGGCGCTATCATCCTCGGCTTCCTCCACTACCGCAGCATCGCCACCCCCCTCAAAAAACTCCAGACCTCCGTCCGCACTCTCGCCGAAGGAAATCTCTCCGAGCGCCTCCCTCTCATCGGCCCCGCCGAATTCGCCTCCCTCGCGTCCGACTTCAACCGCATGGCCACCGAGCTCGACGGCCTCTATCGCCAGCTCGAGCAAAAAGTCGCCGCCAAAAGCAAAGAACTCGTCCGCTCCGAGCGCCTCGCCAGTGTCGGCTATCTCGCCGCCGGCGTCGCTCACGAAATCAACAACCCCATGGGCATCATCGCCGGCTACGCCGAATTCTCCCTCCAGGCCCTCAAGCAAAAATCCCCACCCGAAGCCGTCGCCGAGGCCGAAAAATCCATGAAGGTCATCGCCGAGGAAGCCTTCCGCTGCAAACAGATCGTCGAAAAACTCCTCAGCCTCGCCCGCCCCGGCGACGACAACCGCAAAGTCATCTCCCTCAAGGATGTCGCCGCCAACGTCGTCAATCTCGTCACCGGCCTCGGCGAACACAAAGACCGCAAAATCACCCTCAGCTCCCCCCACCACGACCCCTTCAACATCCTCGCCAGCGAAGGCGAAATGAAACAGGTCCTCCTCAACCTCACCCTCAACGCCCTCCAATCCCTCAACGGCTCCACTGGCCAGGTCTCCATCAACCTCCACCGCAACGAAAAAACCATCGAGCTTTCCATCACCGACACCGGCCGTGGCATGACCCCCCACGTCCTCGAACACATCTTCGAACCCTTCTTCACCGCCAAACGCGGCGCAGGCCCCCCCGGCACCGGCCTGGGCCTCTCCATCTCCCACATGATCATCCAAAACCACGGCGGCCAAATCTCCGCCACCAGCCCCGGCCCCAACCAGGGCAGCACCTTCACCCTCCATCTCCCGGCCGCGACTTCCTGATCCAATTGCAAATCGCAAATCGCAAATCGCAAATTCGACAACAACTGTTTGATCCCTAACAATACGCCTTCGCGCATACAAACCCCATGAAGCTCAACCCCCAAATCCTCATCGTCGAAGATGAACCCCGCATGCGCGACCTCCTCCTCCGCGCCATCTCCTCCTGGGGCCACAAAACCGCCGCCGCCCGCTCCGGCGAAGAAGCCCTCCGCATGATCGAAAAAGACCCCCCCCACATCCTCCTCCTCGACCTCAATCTCCCCGCCATGTCCGGCCTCGATGTCCTCGAAAAAATCCATCAAACCCACCCCGCCACCCAGGTCATCATCCTCACCGGCTTCGGCGACCTCGACGCCGCCAAAAAAGCCATCCACTTCGACGTCGTCGAATTCCTCACCAAACCCGCCCACCTCGGCCAGCTCGAACAAGCCCTCGACCGCGCCCGCAAACGCCTCGAAGAATCCCCCGGCATCACTCCCATCGCCCCCCCTCCACCCATGACTCCCCCCGACCTCCCCCCCGCCACCACCCTGGACGAAGTCGAACGCGAACACATCCTCGCCGCCCTCGCCCGCAACTCCGGCAACCGCAGCGCCACCGCCACCGAACTGGGCATCAGTCTTCGGACGCTTTATTACCGGTTGAACGAGTATCAGAAGCAGGGGTTTCACATCGATTGATTTGGGTTAACGGCTATTGATGTTAGAATACGGAGACGTTTGCAGGAGTTGAGATGAACCTTCCGTTGCGCCCCGAGATTAAGCATTTCATCGATGAGCAGGTGAAAG
>JBGPEF010000595.1:0-3582 GCA_041482675.1 Tepidisphaeraceae bacterium
CCCCCCCAAAATCGGCGTGTCCGGGCGTATCAATCAGGTTGATCTTCACATCCGCGCCGTCGGGAGGGCGGTAAACGATGGCCACATTCTTGGCCAGAATGGTGATTCCCCGTTCCCGCTCCAATGGATTGGAGTCGAGCAATGTGTCCTGCTGGACCTGGCTGTCGCGGAAGTTGCCGGACTGGCGCAGCAGGGCATCGACCAGCGTCGTCTTTCCATGATCGACGTGGGCGATTATGACGAGATTACGGATGTCATTACGCACGCTTTTCATTCAATCACAATCCTTTACAGCACGAACCGCACATCAAAAAGGGCGGGTAGAATACTCCCGGAGCGTAACTTATACAACGGTATCGGCGTGCAAAGGTTTGGTTCTAAACCCATTACCGCTTTCTTTCACTCATTATATGCAGGGACCACGAGTGGAACTCGATTCGCGATTGATTCAGGCCGCTCGCTTCGGAAATCGCGTGGCGCAAGCCGCGCTCCTGCGTGAACTTCAGGATCAATGGTACCGCATGGTCCTCCGCCTGCTTCAGGATGTTGATCAGGCCCGCGAGGCCACCCAGGAAACGGCCCTGCGGTTTCTGAAGCAATTGCCCGGCTTCAAAGGCCAGAGCGGGGTTCGGACCTGGTCGCTGGGCATCGCCATCAACGTCGCCCGCGAAATGCGACGCGAGAAGAAAACGGAGCAATTGCTGGCAGACGCCGCGGCCAAAGGTGAGCCGCATCAGGAATTGGAACAGCGCGAGTCGGCGGAAATGGTCAATCGCGTCATCGACGCCCTACCCCTCCGCCAGCGCGAAGCCGTCGTCCTGCGGTTTTTCGAGCAGCTCAGTGTCGAAGAATCGGCCGCCGCCATGGGATGCGCCCCGGGAACCGTCAAAGCCCTGGTCTTTCAGGCGCTCCGGAATATGCGGCAGAAACTCGGCCCACAAAAGCAACTGAAATCATGAGCGACTTACGAGACAAAGTTCAAACCGCCGCAAACGCATATCTCGCCACACGCTATCCCGGCGACCTGGCCTCCCAGATTCTGCCGGCCCGACCCAACTTGTGGCCGAAAATCATCGGCGCAGTCATCGCCAGCGCCGCCGCCGCAATCATCGTGATGGTCCTTTTGAATCAGGCGATCGATCCACTCCCCTCGCGGCAGACCGAGCGCCTGCCAACGACAAACCCCGGCCCGGCATTCGTCAGCCTGCCGGAGCTTCCACCGATGCCCGAGGCAATCACCCTCGCGCCAACATTGGATCAGCCCCTTTTTCTCCCCTCCCTGCCGCTCTTTCCATCGCTGGGTGATGTGCTCAACACCTCAAATCAATCCGACAATACGACCAACGATGCTCCAACCACGCAGGAGTCCTTATGAATTCACGATACTCTTCACTCGCGCTGTTGTGCGCGGTGTGCTGTCTTGCGGCGCAGTCCCTCGCCCAGCAACCGCCCGACCGCCGGCCCAATCCACCGCCGGGAGCCGACGCCAATCGCGGCGCAGACCAGCCTCGACCCGACGCCGGTGGGCCCGGACGACCCGATGGCGCTGCTCGTCCCGATGGCGCTGCGCGGCCTGATAATCCGGGGTTCCGTGGCCAGCGGCTCGACGGCGGACCCGGCGGGCCCGGTGGTCCCAATCGCCCGCGTCCCGGGGATCCCGGCGCTGGCCCGGACGTCGCCCGCCGATTGATGCAGCAAATGGGCCAGGTGGATGCGATGCGCACCTATCTTGACGTCTTCGATCGCTATTCGCGCCTCTCGCGCGATCCCACTTCCTCCGGCGTCGCGGCCGTCGTCACCGCCGGTGAAATGCTCCGGGCGCGCGGCGCTGATACCGCCATCACTTATTTCACCAAGATTCTGCCCGACGTGAAAAACGAATCCGTCCAGCGCGCCGTCCGCCTCCAGCTTGTCGAGCTCTACAAAATGTCCGGCCAGCAGGACAAGGCCCTGGAGCAACTCCAAACCCTCATGATCTCAGCCCCCGCCGGCGCGGGAATGATGGGACCGGGCACAGGTGAAGGCGGCCCACCCCCGCGCGGACAGTAAATGGCCTGTTGTGCGCGGTTTGCTTTGGCGGGCGTCGGAAGGGGCGTCCGCTGAAGCAGACCCTTTATGATTGGGTTATATTGCCGCAATTATGAACGAGGAAGTTCCTCCCCCAACACTGCCTTACGCGACTCCAGCTCCTCCCAGATCGCATGGCCCGGTCTTCACCGCATTGTTGATCGTAGTTGGACTGCTTTGCTTCCTGATCATTGGCCAGTTCTTCATCATGCGCAAAACCGGGATGTTCCCTGACCAACCGCCTTTCGTCTTCTATTACATCATCTTTATGCAGTCGCTTTTTTTGTTCGCGATTGTATTAGCGATCGTCCTCCGTGCATCCTTCCCATCGCTGCGCCGCACAATCACCATCGCAGTCAGCATTTTTCTCCTGCTTCATTTCCCATTCGGAACCGCCGTCGGAATTTATGGCCTCTCGAAGGTGGATCGATCCCCTCGACCCTGATGCGGCGTCAATTCCTTTTTCAGACGACCAACCGCGCCACCCCTCGCAGCGTCGCTTCCTCCTCCTCCTTTAATTTCCACTTCCCCGGCCACCACCGATGAAGCAGCTCGCTCAATCCCCCCTGCACGCCCCCCGTCAACAACACCCGCCGGCGAATCCGAATCGGATTCACCTCCGCCAGCAGCCTTATCCGATGCGCACTCTCCCGCGCCAGCGATCGAAGAATCGCCGCCAGCATCTCATCGCGGCTGCTCGCCAGCGAAATCCCGGTGAACGAGGCGGTTCTCTGCTCCAGCGAAGTTCGCGAGCCGGCCAGATAATTCTCAAATTCCACTCCCCCTTCCCCGTCATCGTCCTTCACCTCGCCGGCGATTTTCGCAACTAGCGCATAAAACGCCTTTGCCGGAAGCTCACGGAAAAACGTCTGATGCGCCCAATCCAGCGCCGATCCCGCCGCCGCCTGCGTGCTGACCGACAACCATCTCTTCCCAACCCCCACGGCGCGCGTCAGCAAATTCTCATGCGGCCGCGGCCGATCCGTGCACAGCGCCAAAACATCCGTCGACCCCGAAACATTCACCAGTTGCCCCGGCTCGTTCCCCGCCAGCAAAATCGGCGCGCTGCCATCCATGCACCCAACCACCATCGGCGTCCCATGTGTCAATCCAAATCGGCCCGCCGCCGAACGCACGATCATCCCCCCCACTCCTTCCGCACCAATCACCTGCGGCAGCCGATGCCGCTTGATCCCCACCGCGTCGCACAATTCATCCGACCACCCGCCCTGATCGAGCGTCGAATAAAATCCCATGAACGACGCATTCGATGGATCGGTAACCCGCGCGTGCGTGAGCTGCCGGTGCAGAAACGTATTGAGATGCCCGCACAAATCGGCCTTTTTCATGACCCCCGGCTCGTGCTTCAAAAACCACGCCCACGTCGTCGAAGAAATCCCCCCCGGAAACGGCCGATTTCCCGCCAGCTTGAGATGCCGCTGCTTCCCCACCCGTCTTTCCAATTCTCGTGCAATCTCCACCGACCGCCGATCCTGGTGCGTGATCACCGGCGTC
>JBGPEF010000596.1:0-3578 GCA_041482675.1 Tepidisphaeraceae bacterium
AGGATTCCCTCCGCATTACTGAAATCGACTATAATCCCAGCTCCCCTCCTCCCACGGCCCAATTCCAGCAGAACGACGACTACGAGTTTATTGAAATCAAAAACATCGGCGCTGCGGTCATCAATCTCAATGGCGCAAACTTTTCGACCGGCATCGATTACACTTTCGGCGACATTTCCCTCTCCCCCGGCGAGAGTCTGGTTTTGGCAAAAAATCCCGCCGCCTTCGCATCCCGCTACGACACCACCGGCATGAAAATCGCCCCCGCCGGCTACCTCGGCTCCCTCGACAACGGCGGCGAGCAGCTCATCCTCAAGGATGGCCTCGGCCAGACCATTTTGAATTTCACCTACGACGACGCCTGGCAGCCCACCACCGACGGCGGCGGCTACACGCTGCAAATCGTCAACCCGCTGGCCGCCACCGGCACCTGGAACAACGCCGCGAGCTGGCGCGCCAGCCTCTACGTCGACGGCACGCCCGGCGCTGATGAAGAAACCCTCGCCCAGGGCTCCATCGTCATCAACGAAATTCTCACCAACTCAGAAACCGCCGGCGACTGGATCGAGCTTTACAACACTACCGCCTCCCCCATCAACATCGGCGGCTGGTATCTCAGCGATATGCCCAGCCAGCCCGCCAAATTCCGCATCCCCGCCAACACCACCATCTCCGCCAACGGCTATCTCGTCTTCACCGAGCTCGATGATTTCAACAACGCCGCCGATCCCGGCGCCCTGGTCCCCTTCGCCTTCAACGATTCCGGCGACGATGCGGTCATCTCCTCCGCCAATTCCTTCGGCGTCATTTCCGGCTACGACCACGAAATCCATTTCGACGCTTCAGATCCGCAAGTCACCCTCGGCCGCTACACCAACACCGGCGGCTCCGCCTTCGCCGCCACCAGCTCTCCCACGCCGGGCGCAGCCAATTCCACCCCGCGCGTCGGCCCGATCATCATCAACGAAATCATGTACGCCCCGCCCGTTGGCGGCGATGAATTCGTCGAGCTGCTCAACATCACCAACGCCGCCATCAACCTCTTCGATCCCGCCAATCCCGCCAACACCTGGAAATTCACCCGCGGCCTCACCTTCTCCTTCCCGCAAGCCCTGACCGTCCCCGCCGGCGGCTACGTGCTCCTGGTCGCCATCGACCCCGCCGCCTTCCGCAGCAAATACAGCATCCCCATCTCCGTCCCCATCTATCAATACACCGGCGTGCTCGACAACAACGGCGAAACCCTCTCCCTGGGCAAGCCCACCTCGCCTGAGATTGACCTCACGGTTCCCTACATCGAAATCGACCGCGTCGACTACGACAATCTCTCTCCCTGGCCCACCACGCCCGCCGGCGCTGGCGCATCCCTCGGCAAAACTTCTCCAACGCTTTACGGCAACGACCCCGTCAGTTGGGAACCCGAATCCAACGGCGGAACCCCCGGCGCGCTCCACAACGACACCAACCCACCCACCGCCGACATCGTCGATGTCACCCCCGACCCCCGCACCACCGCCGTCCCCTCCATCACCATCAACTTCTCCGAACCCGTTTTAAACTTCGACCTCTCCGACCTCACCCTCACCCGCAACGGCGGAACCAATCTGCTCACCGCCGCTCAAACCCTCACCACCTCCAACAACACCTCCTTCACCCTCGGCAATCTCTCCCCCCTCACCTGGGTCGAAGGCGCCTACACCCTCACCCTCAACGGCTCCAACATCACCGACCTCACCGGCCACCCCCTCACCAGCAACCCCACCGATTCCTTCACCATCTCCTCCAGCACCCTCAACCCCGGCAACAATCCCACCGCCTACCTCCTCAAAATGCACGGCGCGGACCTGGACATTTTCGAAACCCCCCCCTCGCCTCCCGGCCCCGACCCCACCTATCGCGTGAAAATGTCCGACCTGCTCTCCCTCACCATCAACACCGGCCCCAACGCCGACTCCCTCACCCTCGACTTCACAGGCGGCAACCCCCTCCCCTCCGGCGGCCTCTTCTTCAACGGCGGCGCTGGCACCGACACGCTAACCATCCTCGGCGCCCCCAGCAGCACCGCGACGATCTATCGCCCCTCCGGCACCACCACCGGCAATGGCACTGTTTCCATCGCCGGCCGCAACCTCACCTTCACCGGCATGGAACCCGTCAGCTTCCGCAACCTCTCCTCCTTCACCCTCCAAACCCCCAACGCCACCGACACCCTCTCCATCGACAGCCCCGCCTCGCCCCCCGGCCAAACCCGCCTCTTCGGCAACTCCTCCGGCATCACCTTCTTCTCCATCGGCATCTTCAACACCCCTTTGATGATCCTCGACGCCGCCAGCAACGACGGCGGCGCTGGCAACGACAGCATCACCATCGGCTCCAGCGGCGCCAACACCAGCCCCACCACCTCGCTGCGCATCCTCACCGGGCTGGGCGATGACACCCTGGCCGTCAACGGCGGCATCAATTACCTCGACCTCCCGGCCTCCTCCTCGAATCTTTCCGCGAACATCAACGGCGCAGCCATCGTCAACCTCTCCGGCGCTCCCAAACTCACCTCCCTCTCCATCAACGACACCGCCCGCGTCAACCTCCTCCCCGGCGGCGCCAATCCACTCCGTCTCGGCTCAGTCACCGCCGCGACCCCGCTTCAGATCTCCTCCACCGCCACACTCGACCTCACTGACAACGACCTGTTGATTCAAACCTCCCTCCCCGCCCGCGACACCGCCTTCGCCGCCACCCTGAACATGGTGATCTCCGGCCGCAATGGACCTTCAAATGGGGGACCTTCAAATGGGGGGGGCCTCTGGAACGGCAAAGGAATAGTGAGCTCCACCGCCGCCACCAATCCCCTGCGCAACACCACGCTGGCCATCATGCCCAACGACACCGGCTCCGGCCCAATCGTCACCACCTTCGCCGGCCAACCCGTTGACACCACCTTCACCCTCATCAAATACACCTACACCGGCGACATGGACCTGGACGGTGACGTCGACGCCGACGACTACGCCCGCCTCGACGCCGCCTACGCCGGGACGCCTCAGTCGCCGGCGTGGGCTGGCCCCTACCGCAACGGCGACATCAACTACAGCGGCTCGATCAACTCCGATGACTTCTTCCAAATCGACCGCGCCTTCTCCTCCCAATCCTCACCCCTCTCCCCTCCCCAACCCCCCGCCGCCGCCGCCACAGTATCGGCGGTAGGTCGGGCACTCCTGCCCGACGAAAGGATGACGCCGGCAGGTCGGGGGACCCCAAACGCCGCCACCAACCAGAGAGATACGAAGAGGCGAAGAGGCCGCGTTTGGGGACCCTCACTCCTGCCCGACGAAAGGATGACGGCGGCAGGTCGGGCACTCCTGCCCGACGAAAGGATGACGGACAAGAGTGGGGACCCCAAAAGCGGAATACCGCTTTTGGGGACCCTTGTCCGTCCCACCGGGAGGCACCACCCTCTCCGCCGCGTTAACTCTCTTGCGCCCCAACCGGCCCCCCCCCGGCCCCCCCGCCGGCCCCCCCCGGGGGGGGCGCCCCCCCCCGGGGGGCCCCCCCCCCGGCCCCGGGGGGCGAACGCGGGG
>JBGPEF010000597.1:0-3555 GCA_041482675.1 Tepidisphaeraceae bacterium
ATCCCTTCCGAAGTCGCGTGATGCGCCGAGTTGGCCTTAGTGCCTTAGTGCCTTTGTGTTTAATCCTCTTCCTTTTCTGCGTCCGAGAATCCACCGAAAAATCAGCCTGCCCCTAATCTTGCCGGTGCAAGGATACGATTTACCTTTGGGAGGCAGTTTGCAGAAAGTGCTCATCATCGATGCTGCGCCGACGATTCACGCGCTGCTGGCGGTGCGCCTCAAGGATGAGCCGGTGGAGCTTCATTCGGCGTTCGACGCTGAAGGCGGGATTGCCAGCGCCATCGCGCTGGGCCCAGATTTGATCTTATTGGACGTCGATCTGCCGGGCGTGAATGGATTTGAAGTGTGCCACAGGCTGAAGACGGGCGACAAGACGCGGGAGATTCCCATCATTCTGCTGACCGGGGCGACGCAGAGCGAGGAGAAGCTGCGGGGGCTGGAGCTGGGGGCGATGGATTACATCACCAAGCCGTTTGATGATGTCGAGCTGCGGGCGCGGGTGTGGGCGGCGCTGCGAACGAGCTTTTTCCTGAGTCTGCTTTCCAAGAAGGCGATGATCGACGGCGTGAGCGGGCTGTGGAATCGGCCGTATTTTGAGCAGCGGATGACGGCGGAAATCTCCCTGGCGCGGCGCAGCAGCAGGCCGGTTTCGTGTCTCATCTGCGAGATCGATGGGTTTGAAAAAATCAGCGAGCAATATGGGTATCCGGGGGCCGATGAGGTGCTCCGCGCGGTCGGGCTGTTCTTCGTCAACAATTGCCGGATTGAGGATGTGAATTGCCGATTTGCCGGGGAGCAGTTTGGGATTGTCGCCCCCAACACACCGGCCGAAGGCGCGGTCGATCTGGCCACGCGGCTTTGCGCGACCATCGCCAACACCGACATGACCTGTCGCGGCCAGCAGATTCGGATCACCTGCAGCATCGGACTGGCGGATCTGGCCAGCGCCGGGCAAAGGCCGATGATCGAACTGGCTGAGCAGGCGCTGCAACGGGCCAAGCAGGGCGGGGGGAATCGGGTTGAAGTGGTCAGGCAAGCGCTGCCGAACGCCGCGTAGAGCGGGATCGCGCTCGTGTGCTTTTGGCCGGCATCTACAGCTACAATGCGGGCATGCACCGGCTCACTCCGCTGATTCTTTTTCTCGTCGCCGCCGCGCCCGCGACAAATCCGGCTCATACCAATCGACTGGCCAATGAGAAATCGCCTTATCTCCTTCAGCACGCGCACAATCCGGTGGATTGGTATCCGTGGGGTGAAGAGGCGTTTGCGAAGGCGAAGAAGGAGAACAAGCCGATCCTTCTTTCCATTGGTTACTCGACCTGCCACTGGTGTCATGTGATGGAGCGCGAGTCGTTCGAGAATGAGCAAATCGCCAGGCTGATGAATGACTGGTTCGTGTCGATCAAAGTCGATCGCGAAGAGCGGCCGGATGTGGATCGGGCCTACATGTTTTTCGTGCAGGCGACGACGGGAAGCGGCGGGTGGCCGATGACGGTGGTGCTGACGCCGGACCTGAAGCCGGTTTTTGGAGGGACCTATTTTCCGCCGGAGGATCGGGATGGGATGCGGGGATTTCCGACGGTGCTGACGAAAATTCACGAGGCGTGGGAGAAGGACCAGGGGAAGCTGGCGGAGATGGCCGAGGGATTTACCAGGGCGCTGCGGGCGGAACTTGCCGGAGAGGTTAAGCCAACCGGGCCGATGCGGCTGCCGCTGCTGGGGAAGGCGACGGCGGAGTACAAGCTGCAATTTGATGAGGAGCGCGGCGGGTTTGGGCGAGCTCCCAAATTTCCACGGCCGGCCGTGTTTTACTTTTTGCTGCGCTATCACCAGCGCACCACCGATGGCGATGCGCGGCGGATGACGCTGGCGACCCTTGCGGCGATGGCCAAGGGCGGGATGCACGATCAATTGGGCGGCGGTTTTCATCGCTACTCGACCGATGGTCGATGGTTTCTGCCGCATTTTGAGAAGATGCTTTATGACCAGGCGCAGTTGGCCGGCGTGTATCTGGGTGCGTATCAGCTGACGCACGAAGAGTTTTATGCCAGTGTCGCCCGGGACATTCTCGATTATGTGTTGCGCGACATGACCGGTGCCGATGGGCAGTTTTATTCAGCGGAGGATGCGGATAGTGCGGCCGATCGCGATCGTCCGAAGGAGAAAGCGGAGGGGGCGTTTTATGTGTGGACAGCGCGGGAGATTGAAGGGCTGGTGGGGGAGAAGGATGCGCCGCTGTTCGATTATGCGTATGGAGTTTTGCCCGATGGGAATGTGGTGGTCGATCCGCGCGCGGAGTTTAAGGGGAAGAATGTGCTGTCGGCGGCGCATTCGCTGGAGGAAACGGCGAAGCAGTTTAATCGGCCGGTCGCGGAGGTCAGTGCGGCGCTGGATCGTGCCAAAGGGATTTTGCTCAAAGCCAGATCGTTGCGTCCCCGGCCGCATCTGGATGATAAGACCATCACCGCCTGGAACGGCCTGATGATTTCAGCATTCGCCCGTGCCGGACCGATCCTGCGCGAGGCGAAATATACGCAGGCCGCCACTCGCGCCTCCGAGTTCATCCGCACCCGGCTCTACGATGAGAAGTCGAAAACGTTGCACCGCCGATTTCGCGATGGACAGGCCAATGTCGATGGCTTTTCGGACGATTACGCGTTCTACATTCAGTCGCTGCTCGACCTGTATGAATCGACGCTCGATGTGAAGTGGCTGAAGCTGGCCCTGGAGCTACAGACCGTTTTGGATTCGCTCTTTTGGGATGAAACCGGCGGATATTTCGCCTCCGGCGCATCCGATCAGACACTTTTGCTGCGAATCAAGGAAGCCTCCGACAACGCCGAGCCCGCGGCCAGCTCTGTGGCGGTTCTCAACCTGCTCCGCCTCTCGCAGATGACCGATGACAAATCTCTGCGCGAAAAAGCGGACAAAACCCTCGCCCATTTCGCGTCGCGCCTTTCCGATCATCCCAGCGCCATGCCGCAGATGCTGGCGGCCGCCCTTTTCGGCATGTCCAAGCCGATGCAGATCATCATCGCCTCCAATGGCGACACGCCCGATCGTCAGGCGATGCTGCACGAGATTTACAAGGAATTCCTGCCCAACCGGATCATTCTGGCGGCCGACGGCGGCGAGGGTCAGCGATTCCTGGGTGAGCGCGTGGCGGTCATCAAGGATGTGTCGGCGATCGGTGGCCGGGCGACGGCTTATGTGTGCGAAAATTATGTCTGCAAACTACCCACAACCGACCTGGCCGAGCTTCGAAAACTACTTACCCGCCCGAAATAACCCAAATCGCCGCTTCCGCACAATTTCAATCGCAAATCGAAAATCGAAAATTCCCCTTCAATCATCATCTCCCATCACCCGCATATCAAACGTAATCAGAAAATGATCCGACAGCCGTCGTCGGAATTGGTCGAGGCTCATCTCGGCCGATGGCACCCGCCTGATCTGAATCGCCTTGGTGAATTCCGGCTGGTCCTTCGGCACAAACACGCGGTCGAAGGGCGCGCCGCTGATGTACGTCAGCTCATCGCTGCTGTTGAGATCGCG
>JBGPEF010000598.1:0-3536 GCA_041482675.1 Tepidisphaeraceae bacterium
GAAATCCGGCGACGTCCCACCGGGAATGACGATCAACTGATAATCGCGCGCGTGAGCATCCTTCGACGCCTTATCCGCCCCCTGCGGATACCCCCACTTTCCCAAATACTTCTCCCCAACTTTCGGCGCAATCACCTCCGCCTGATGCCCCGCCTCAATCAACCTCAACCTCGGATACTGAAGCTCCAGGTCCTCGTACTTCTGTTCCAACAGTATTGCTATCTTCGCCATATCAACTCCTCATTTTGCGTCTATTCCCGTCCCAATCCTCATCTCCAAACATGTCTTCCATCCACGTACTGTAACCTCGAATAAACTCTTCGCGCGGATATCCTTTCTCAGCAGCAAGAGCCCTCTCGGCGGCGGCAGCAAGTGCATCCTTCTCTTCGTCTGTCGCCAACTCCTTCAGTTCTCCAGCGATCGATTCCAAAGCCCCCACATCGGAATCCAGATTTTCCTCTGGCCGAACATTCAGGTACACCACTGCATAAACCAGAGCATCTGCAATTGCGTTCATTGGTCACCTCACCCAAACACGCTCCTCCAAATCACATTATAAACCTCCCGCCCCTCAATCCGATTCGGCCCAATCACGCCCTTCTCCGACGAAATAATCACCGCCCCTTCCTCCGCACTCGCTGGCTCCACCCCATGCGACCCCTTCACCATCGCCCCATCCGTCGGAATCACTTCTAACAGCGATCTCATCCCCATCTTCCTCTTCAACAACGTCCACCCAACTTTCACCTTAGGCATCGCAATCCCCGGATCGACAAACAACTCCGCCGGGTCATACCCCGGCTTCCGATGAATATCCACCGTCCTCGCAAAATCCGGCATGCGCGCATCATCGAGCCAGTAATAATAGGTAAACCACGCATCCCTCTCCGCCAGCGCCACCAACTCCCCACTCCTCTCATGATCCAGATGCATCTCCCTCTTCTCCCCCTCATCCAAAACCCGCGCCACCCCCTTCACCCCGCGCACCATCTCTGCAACCTCCTCCACGCGCGATTTATCATTCACATAAACATGCGCCACCTGATGATCCGCCACCGCAAACGCCACACTCGCCCCCGCATCCAGCACCTCCCTCCCCATCTCCTCCCTCACCACCAGCAACCCCTTCTCCCTCAACACCCGATTCAAATGAATCTGCCGCGAAACCCTCTGAATCCCATACTCCGACAAAATCAAAACCCGCGCCCCGCGCCCCCGAAAATGGTCCACCAGCTTCCCCACCACCCCATCCAACTCCCTCAACTCCCCCGCAATCCGCGGCGAATCCGGCCCCCATCTCTGCAACCCATAATCCAAATGTGGCAAATAAATCAGCGACAACGTCGGATCAAATTTCTTATCGACCCGTATCGCCGCCTCCGCGATCCACTCCGTCGAACGAATTGACGTCATCGGCCCCCAAAACTCAAACAGCGGAAACTGCCCCAATTCCCTCTGCAACTCCTCCCGCAGCGATGCCGGCGACGAATACACATCCGGAATCTTCCTCCCATCCGCCGGATACATCGGCCGCGGCGTCACCGACCAATCCGCCCCGCAGTACATGTTGTACCACCAGAACAAATTCGCGCACGTGAACTTCGAATCCCTCCCTCGCGCCCGATCCCAAATCTTCTCCCCCTTCACCAGCCTATTCGACTGCCTCCAAAACCTGACCTCACACTCATCCCGAAAATACCACCCATTCCCCACAATCCCATGCTCCGCCGGCCAAGTCCCTGTCAAATACGTCGACTGCACCGAACAAGTCACCGCCGGAATCACCGCGCCCACACACGCCATCTCCCCCGCGCGCACAATCTCCCCAATCCGCGGCGTATTTCCCCCCACCAGCCGCGCTGTGAGACCTACCGCATTAATAACCACTGTCTTATGCATGAACCGCGCAAATCGTCCCACCCCTCAAGATCTGCCCCACCAAGCCGGCACTACAAACTACAAACCACAAACCACGAACTATTCCATCCCATCCCACCTCTCCAACTCCTCCACCTCATCCTCAATCCACCCCACCCTCTCGCTCCTCACCTCGTTCCCCAAACTCAATCCGCCTCCCTCAACCTCAACTCGCCCACCGACCAGTTGGCCTTCGTGCCTTTGTGCCTTCGTGTTTAAAATCTTCGTGTTTGAGAACTCTCCGCCATCCATCTCCCGCATCGCCATTGTGCCTCCCAAAGTTGGCATCCCATCGATTTACGATATGCCACCTCCATGAGGCAACCTCCATTCCGTCGGCCCGCATTATAAGCCCTCCCCTTCCTCTGCCCAATCCCCGCCTCTCCGCTACAATCCCTCCAACACTCGCAATCTGACGCACCCCACAATGACTTTCAGCCGAAAATAAGGAAACCCCATCCCATGAAAAACCTCCTCCTCGCCGCCTCCCTCCCCGCTCCCCCCAACCGACTCTATTCCATGTACCTCAACTCCAAATCCCACTCCGCCTTCACCGGCCAGCCCGCCAAAATCGACCCCCGTCCCCTCGGCCAGTTCCGCGCCTTCGACACCGCCCTCTCCGGCAAAATCCTCCACCTCGTCCCCAACCGCCTCATCATCCAGTCCTGGCGCTCCAGCGAATGGCCCGCCAACTCCATTGACTCCACCCTCACCCTCCTCTTCCTCCCCGAAAAGGCCGGCAAAAGCACCCGCATCGAGCTCTCCCACATCAACATCCCCGACTCCGACTTCGCCGGCGTCAGCCACGGCTGGGAAAAATACTACTGGACCCCCTGGCGCGAATACCTCCGCGCAAAAAAGTAAAGACAAAGTCACTCCTCCCCGTCAATCGGTGGTCGGGTTTGCCCTCGCTAGCGGCCTTTTTACGCGCTGGTGGTATCATTAATAGCCATGACCAAATTGCTGAAACTCGACTACGGCACTCGCAAACCTCCAACACGCACGCGCTGGATCCTGACCATCCTGCTCGCAATCGTCGGCCTTTGGTACATTTGGCGCGTGGCTGTCTACACCCCGCATCCCGGTAATCCGGTAAGAACTCCCCTTTATTCAAACTGACCCACTACCCGCCCCTCTGCTGCTTTCCCGACGCCGCCGCTCGTGATCGCACCCGTTCGCGCAGCGATGGGTACAATCAACATTCGTGGACCCCGGTGACATCCCCGACATTTCTCTCCCCTCCACCGGCGGCGGCCACTCCGCCGGCTGCCGCACCCTCATCATCGTCTTCCTCATCGTCGCCATTCTCATGCTCGTCTTCATCGCCCTCATCGCCAAAATCTTCCGCGACCTCGGCCAACAATGACTCCAACCCCAAAACGGCCCCCCCCAAATCGGGATCCCCCCCCGTGATCATCTGCAAAAAACAGCCCTTCAAAAAAGGGGGTCATCCGTTCTTATCTACATAAAACCACACTCCCCTCCCACTCAACAACCCATGGAAATCCGCGTAAGCAAACGAAGCCCCCAAATCACCGCCCTCAATCCCCTCACCCCATCTCCGCCAACAACCCCTCCAGCCAGTCATAACTAGCCGACCCCCCCGCCTCCAAGTTCGA
>JBGPEF010000599.1:0-3531 GCA_041482675.1 Tepidisphaeraceae bacterium
AGGGGGGTCGAAGAACTCCAGTTATTTGTCTGGAAATGGTAGCGGGGATTGGAAATGGCTCAAGTCAGACAGACGCCTTGGTGGGGCGGACACTCTTGTCCGCCTTCTGCCGTAGGGGCGGCTTCAGCCGCCGACCCCTCCGCTCGTTGGGTGGCATGGGCATTCCCGGCGCGCCGGGAATGCCCGTGTCGTTGTGCCCGCCAATACGCCCCCCGCAATCCCGGTAGGCTGCGCCCTCATTCACTCAACCCATCCGTCACCCTCACCAGCGCATCCGCCTCCTGATTATTCCCCGCGAACGCCTCAATCAAATAAATCTTTTTCGCGAAAAACACCCGCCCGCTCAGCACGCACGTCTCATCACGCTTGTTGGTGAAGCTGATGGAAAACTCCACCTTATCCGCCAGCGGCGGCCGCAAATCCGGCTGCGTCGCCTTCAAATCCTTCACCCCCGCCTTCTTCAGCGACATCACGCTCGCCTCGAAATAGCTCTTCACCGCGTCGATCCGCGCATCATCGTTCTCCGCCTTCTCCGGCACGATTCCCAGAATCAGCGTCGCATTGCTTTCCTTGCTGGCCGCCCCGTACATCACCATCGTCTTGGCCCCCATCTTCTCCTGGTGCACTTTTTTCCACACAAATCCATCCGGCGCGATCACCGTGCCCCCCGGCAGCTTCAGCACGTTCTGGTCCTGATTCCCGCCCGCCCCAACGTTGCTCACAATCCCCAGCACGACCGCGTAGAACATAATCAACCGCGACATAGGATGTTCCTTTCAGCAGCCTCCCCACTGCCTCTGTTAACATCCATATCGGCCGAAAAACCCCCGCAAAGAGGCCATAAAAACCCCTGCGCAATCCACCGCCGTTTTTATCGGCTCCTTCCCCCGCCCGTCGGCGATTTACAACGCCTATTGCGCCTTAATTCCCGCCGCCCCCTTCGCATTCGTCTTCCGCTTATAAATCTTGTCCCCGCACGCGATGTAAAGAACATCCAGGTCCTTCCCCGCAAACCCCACGCTCACCAGCGGCGCATTGGCCGTCGGCTTGGCCAAAACCCCCAGCAGTTTCCCGTCCTTTTCAAACACCTGCACCCCCAGCGCCGTCGTCACATACGCCCTCCCCTCGCTGTCCGTCGTCATCCCATCCCCACTCGCGCTCGTCGGCGTCTTCTCCGGCGCCTTCATCGTCATCAGCGCCTTCTTCTCGCTCAACATCCCATCCTCCCCCACCTTAAACGCCCAAACATTCAATCCCCCATAATCCGACACATACAACACCGACTGATCCGGACTCAGCGCAATCCCATTGGGCTTGTTAATCCCCACATCCACGGCCTTCACCTGCTTCGACTTCGAATCCAGCATCGTGATCTGCTTCTTCCCCGTCTCCGTGAAATAAACAAACCCCTTCGCCGAAACCGTCAGATCATTCGGCTGCAAACCCTCGCCAAAAATTGCCTCCTCCCCACCCGGCAATTCAAACACCGCAATCTTCCCGCTCCCACACGCATACAGCTTCCCATCCGCCCCCATCCGCAGCCCGCTGCGCGATTGCCCCTCCGCCACCCTGGTCTTCGTCCCATCCGCCGCCAATTTCCAAACCACCGCCGGCTTGGCCCGCAAATCCGAGAAGTACAAATTCCCCTCCCGATCCAACGTCAACCCATCCGCAAACCCAAGTCCCTCCACCGCCACTTCCCATTTCCCCTCCGGCACGATTGCCGCCAACTCCTTCCCCTCATCAGCCGCGCTGACAATCTTCCCCGCCCAAAGCGATAGCACGATGCTCACCATCACCCCGCGCCCAAAACGATTCATAGATATACTCCCTGGAAATGACGATCTATCGTTCCTGTGGCATGTCAATCACCGGCGGCGGAAATGCAACGCCAGCATAAATATCCGCAAAGGGCAGTTCGATGTCGAGCGATTGAAACTTCGCCCCTGCGGCGGGCGGCCTCGTCGGCGTATACAACCACGTGCCATCGGCTTGTCGCAAAAAGGTCTCCACCGACGCGGTTTGCGATGAAACAAGCACATATTCGCGAAGAGACTCGATCTGTATATAGCTCTGAAGCTTTTCTCCCCGATCCCACGCCTCGGTGGACGGGGACAGAACTTCCACGAGTAGCGAGGGATTCAAAAGGGTCGTTCTGCGCTTATCCAGCGGATCAAAGTCTATCTCGCCGCAGATAACCCCAACATCTGGATAGGTGTAGAGCGTCGTCCGAGGGATTCTGACGCGGAGGTTACTGTCGAATACACGACACCGGCCGCCCTTGAGCCGGCTGTGCAGTTCGCCAGTGAGGTTTGCGATGATGAAGCTGTGTTCTGCCGTCCCCCCGGCCATGGCCCAAATTTCACCATGGTAGTATTGGTGTTTCTCCTGCGCATCATACTCGCGCCGAAGATACTCCTCGGGAGTGTGCCGAATGCCGGACTGGGCTACGCTCATAACGGGAATTCTAACATATTATAGCTTCACATTCCCCTTATACTTAATCCCCGGCGCATCCGCATTCACCTCCGGCCCAAAATACCTCAGCACCACCAGCGGCTCCGCGCTGCTCGTATTCTCATACGTCACCCCCGCCTTCGCCGCCCCCTCGCTCACAAAAACCTCATCCTCCGTCAATTCATAAAACCCAATCATCTTCGGCGAGCTGAGCCGCATCTTGTTGATCTTCCCCTCCCCCTGCACCGTGATGATCGAATTCGCCCCATTGTCCTTGATCGTCACATTCGCCCCCGGCCACACCGTCAGCTCCTTCGCCGTAAACAACTGCTCCCCCCTCACCTTCCCATACACCACCCACTTATCCACCCACCCCTCCTTCTCTCCCCCGGCCGCCGCGATCGGCTCCAGATAATGGTTCGCCTTGAAATTAGCATCGACGTTCGCCTCCCAATCCAACTGCTCCACGATGAAATCCAAATCCCGATGCTTCTCCCGCGGCATATCCTTCACCAGCAGCGCCCACGGCACTTCGCGCCCTTCAACCAGCGACTGATACATCCCAAAAACATCCGACCCCCACTGCGGCTCATATGTGCACAGCGACCCCGGCGCATGCAGGATGCTTGGCCCGATCAACCACCCGCTCCCCGGCTTCAGCCGATACGCCTGCGAAATATCCAGGATCCCATTGTCCCCCGTGTTCCAATCCTCCAGACACTTACGAACCTGCGCCTTGGTCGTCCCCGGATTCAATCCCATGAACGTGTACGGAAAATTATTCCCCGTCGGATTGTGCTGCGGCGGAAAATAATAACTCTCCGGCTTCCCCTCCTGCTTCACCAGCGCCGCCTGCTCCCGCGACTGATGCATGTGATGCGGAATCGGCCCCATGTTGTCAAAAAACTTCGAATACACCGGCCACTTCTTATACCTATTCCAAATCGCATCCCCGATAATCCTCCCCCCCAGCTCCGCAACTGCATCCGCCAACGTAAACCTCTGCCCCCCCGAAACCACATAAGACAACCCCTCATCCGCCGTCCGATTATCATTCGCCGCCGGCGTCGTCGA
>JBGPEF010000600.1:0-3521 GCA_041482675.1 Tepidisphaeraceae bacterium
AACAGCCAGGCGATCTGCTTCGGCAATAACGCAAAATCTGCCCCTCCCACCATCACCAATATCTTCAGCAGCGCTACGAACCCCGCGGTCTTGGGCACGAACGCCAGAAACGCCGTCACCGGCGTGGCCGCCCCCTCGTACACATCCCCCGCGTAAAAATGCAGCGGAAACGCGGCCATCTTGAACGCCAGTCCCAAAATCACCAGCAGCACCCCCATCTTCTGCCAGGCCGCCAGGTTTCCCGTGCTGCCAATCGTCTGCTGCAAAACCGCCCCGATTTTGGGCATGTTGATCTGCCCCGTCGCCCCATACAGATAGCTGAACCCAAACAGCATCACCGCCACCGACAGCGCCCCCAGGAAAAAGTATTTGACCCCCGCCTCCTGCGCCACCGCGGCCGGCCGCGAAATCGAGACCATGATGTAGGTCGGTATGCTCACCAGCTCCAGCGCCAAAAACAGCAGAATCAGATCATTGGCCACGCTCACCAGCATCAGCCCCGCGATCGAGAGCAAAAACAGCGCGAAGAATTCCCCGCCATCGTTCCCATAATCCAGCGCGGAATTCCCCGTCTGCTCCCGATTCGTCGGCCACGCCAGCAGCAGCAACAGGATCGCCACCACCGGCGTGAGCATCCTGATGTAGCTGGCAATGCCATCCACCACGACGGATGAATCCATCGGCTCCAGCCGGCCCACACTCTTCCGGGCGAATACCGGCACCAGCACGAACACCAGCGCAATCAAGGCCAAAAACGGCGCCATCTGCCGGCTTGATTTCTTGTTCGAGCATCCCAGCAAAAACAAAATGCACGCGACCCCGCTGAGCATCAGTTCCGGGGCGAGGTTGGCCAGCATTGCCCTCATCGCGCGCCCGCCGCCGCCAATTGCGGTTTGGACATCCCCGGTTGCGGCTGCTCTCCCTCGGCCCCGATGATCAACTGTCGCACCGGCGCCTCCAGCGTCTTGAGCACCAGGTTCGGCAGTATTCCCAGCACCACCACCGCCAGCGCAATCGGCACCAAAATCGCCACCTCGCGCCGATTCAAATCCACCGGCAGCGCCTCTCCAGTGTCCGCCTCGTGCGCGGCCGAATCATGTCCGTGTTGATCTCCGCCCGGCGTCTTCAGCGGCCCCCAGATCACCCGCGCGGCCATGTGCAGCATGTAAACCGCCCCCAAAATAATCCCCAGCGCGGCCAGCACTCCATATCCAACGCCCAGGTGCGGCGACTTGAACGCGCCCAAAATCGTCAAAAACTCCGATACAAAACCGTTCAACCCCGGCAACCCAATGCTGCTCAGCGTGAACAGGATGAAAAAGAACGCCAGCACCGGCATCTTTCGCGCCAACCCCGACAGCTCATTGATGTCGCGCGTGTGATACCGGTCATAAATCATCCCCACCACCAGAAACAGCGCCCCCGTCGAAAGCCCGTGATTGATCATGTACAAAATCGACCCGGAAACTCCCTCCACATTCAGCGCTGCCAACCCCAGCACGCAGAATCCCAGGTGTGAGACCGATGAATACGCCACCAGCTTCTTGATATCCTGCTGCACCCACGCCACCAGCGCGCCGTAAATGATCCCCACCAGGCAGACGATGCCGACGATCTGCACCACCGCCGGAACCGTCCCGAATCCCACCGGCAGCGCAAATCTCAAAATCCCATACGTCCCCAGCTTCAGCAGGACGCCGGCCAGGATCACCGAGCCCGCCGTCGGCGCTTCGGTGTGCGCCAGCGGCAGCCACGTGTGCAGCGGGAACAGCGGCACTTTCACCGCAAAACCGGCCAGGAATCCCAGCAGCAGCCAGAAGCGCTCCCTGTCGCTCATGAGCGAACTTCGGGCATGCTCCACCATCACATTGATCTCAAACTCACCCGTCTTCAATCCCAGATAAATGATCGCCGCCAGCATGAACAGCGAACCGGTGAAGGTGAACAGGAAGAATTTTCCGGCCGCATATCGCCGCTGCGGCCCGCCCCAGATGCCAATGATGAAAAACATCGGCACCAGCGTCAGCTCGAAGAAAATGTAAAACAGCAATCCATCCCGAGCCAGGAAGACCCCCACCATCGACGCCTGAAGCGCCAGCATCCACGCGTAATATTCCTTGGGCCGCTCGCGGATGCTCGCAAAGCTGGCCGCAATCGCCAGCGGCATCAAAAACGTCGTCAGCGCCAGCAGCCAGATGGAAATCCCATCCACCCCAATGTGCAGATTGAACCCGATCGATTCGATCTGCCCCAGTGCGGAATAAAACTGAGCTGCCAGCGGCTGCCGCGACTGCCATTTGAAGTTGGCCAGCAGTGGGATGGTCAGTAAAAAACAAGCCACGCTCGTGATCAACGAGATCCATCGCGCATCCCGCGCATTTCGCACCAGCGCGCACACCACCGCCCCGAGCATCGGCAGCGCCAGGATCGCGATAACCGCCAGGCCCAGGGCGTCATCCATGTTTAGCTTGCCAGTCTCCGGCATTCGTCTTCCTAAAGAAACAACACCAGCAGAATCACCACCACCGCCAGCAGCATCGTCACCGCATATCCCTGCAACGACCCGCGCTGCGTGCTCAATTTCAAAGTGAATCCAAAAAGCTGCGGCACAAATCCAATCAGCCAGACAAATCCATCCACCACATAGCGATCGATCGCATAGAAGAGCCGCCCCAGCCCGCGCAACGGCTCAACCACCGCCGCCTGATAAACCTCATCGACCCAGAATTTCGCCTCCAGCGCGCGCGTGAGCCCCGGATACCGCGCAACCAATTCCTCTCCTCGAGAGCGATTTTTTAGATGCAAAGAATACGCGGAATAAATCCCCAGCCCCGCCGCCAGGATGCTCAGCAGCGCCACCTTCAGGTGATCCGAGTGCATCTGCCGCCGCACCGCCGCATCGTGGATCTCCTCCGCCCCAAATGGCACTGGCAACACATACGCCGCGTTGTAACGAGCATCCGTCGCGAGGTGAGCCAGAATCAGCGACGGACTCTCCCCCAGAAATCCACCCAGACTCTTCTCCCGCTCCGGCCAGTTCAAAAATCCCGCCAAAGCCGCCCCCACCGCCAACACAATCAGCGGCCAGATCATGATGTTTGGTTCGTGCGAATGCTCAGCCGCCGCGTGCGCCTGACCCTGCAAATGCTCATCCACCGGTTCGTGCCCATGCTCCTCATCATGCCCATGCGCATGCCCTTCGGCCGGCTCTGTGGGCACCATCACCGGCCCCTGAAACACCCTGAAATACAACCTGAATGTGTAATACGCCGTCAAAAACGCCGTAAACAGCAGAACCAGGAAAATCCCCTTGTTGTAAACCCACGCCGAAACCAAAATCTCATCCTTCGACCAGAATCCCGCGAAAATCGGCACTCCCGCCAGCGCCAGACATCCCGTCAGCATCAACAAATGAGTCTTGGGCAAAACCTTCCTCAGCCCGCTCATCTTCCGCATGTCCAAGTGCCCCAGCATCGCGTGCATCACCACGCCGGATGACAAAAACAGCAGCGCCTTGAAGA
>JBGPEF010000601.1:0-3520 GCA_041482675.1 Tepidisphaeraceae bacterium
CCACTGCGGGGAGCGACTACAACGGCATCTGGGTTGAGGGGGGAGATGCGACGATCACGCAGAACAACGTCCACGACAATCCGGGGAGTGGAATTGGCGCGGGGACGCAGGGCCGGCGGGTGGTGAGCGCCAATCAGGTCCATCACAACGCCCGCAACGGCATCGAGTTGTTTGAGAATGTGGATGGCAGCTCGATTTCCAACAATTTCATTACCGACAATCACGCGCTGGGGATTTATGTGGATCACCTCGCGGACGGCGCGGCGTCGCTGGTGATCCGGCGTAATGATATCGAGCGCAACAGTGATGGGGGCTTGGACAACGAATCGGCGGAGCGGGTGAATGCGCGGGAGAACTGGTGGGGGACGATCAATGGGCCGGCGAATCCGGCCAATGGCTACAACGTGGGGGCGCAGGGCAATGCGGTGATGGGCAACGCGAAGTTTACGCCGTGGCTGGCGAGCGGGGTGGATACCGAGCCGGCGGTGGCCGGGTTTCAGCCGGATAGTGCGGTGTTCGCGCGGGTGACCAACGATGCGGGTATGGCGTTTTCGACGATTCAGGACGCGATTGACGGCACCAGCCCGGGGGGCGTGATTACGCTGGCGGATGGCACGTACAACGAATCGAATATTCTGGTCAACAAGCCGCTGACGATTCAGGGGGAGAGCCGGGATGGCGTGATCATTGGGCCGTCACTGGCGGATGGGCAGGTTGACAGCGCGTTTGCGGGGCCGGTTTCCAATGCGTTTGTGATCCAGAGCTCGGATGTGACGCTGCTGCGCATGTTCATCGACGGCAATGCGGATGGCACGATTGCCGGCGATCACAACTTCCGTGCGGGGATCATCATCGATCATCGTACGGGCGTGGTTTACAACGGCATCACGGTTGAGGACATCAGCGTTGCGCACACGTATCGCCGGGGGATTCAGCTTTATTCATCGGGGGCTGGCGCCAGCAAGAGCAGCGGGCATCTCATCTCCGGCAATTTGATTCAGGATGTGGTGCTCGGCCCCGGCATCGCCGTCTTCGACGCGGATGTCACCATCAGTGGCAATACTGTCTCGGGTGTCGCCTCCGGCATCGAGTCGGTGCAGGTCAGCACGCCCTTTGGCGGCCTGGTTCACATCACCGGCAATACCCTCACCGGTGTCACAACTGGCATCACGCTTGTGGTCCCCGAGGCCGGCAGCAGCATCGCCGGCAACGACTTCAATAATGATGGCACCGACACCGTTGGCATAATCGTCCGCAATGCCCTGGGCACGGTCACCGTCGATGGCAACGACATCAACGCCGGCGAAGGCGCCGGCATCCAGATGTTTGGAAATTCCAACGCCGCCGAGCCGGTCATCGTCAGCAACAATCACATGCGCGGCGTCCATTCGACCAACGGAGCAAATGTCAGGGCCGGTATCTTCATGTCTGATGATGGAACGATTTTCGTCAACGGCGATGGCGATCCGGTCCCCAATCTCGCCTCCTACGCCACCATCAGCGGCAACACCATCGAGGGATTCGACAACGGCATCGTCCTCGATTCTTCCACCCGCAATATTGCCGCCGTCATCAACGGGAACGTGGTTGTGGGCGATCTGGTGGGCAGCAGTGGGGCGGGTGTGGTGCTCGTGGGCAGCCATACGACGGCCACGGTTGGGGCTACGACTGGCGTGATCCGTGGGTTTGTGGTGGGCGTGGATGTTGATGGCGGCACGGCCGAGATTATTAACAACCACATTTACGACAACGGCATCGGAATTCGCGCTGTCGGGGATTGTCATCCCAGGATTGACGACAACAATTTCGACGGCGGCCCGCTGGCCAGCGATCATGACAACGGCACCGACATTTTCATCGATGCCACCGCGGGAGACGTGGTATCGATCCACGGCAATCACTTTGCCGGCGATGATTTCTACATCAACAATCGGTCGTCGCTGGCGATCGATGCCACCGGCAACACATTTGATGTGGCCAACAATTTCCGCGTCGAAGACCTGATGATCCACAAGATGGATGATTCGGCCGCGCCGAGTTTGGGCCTGGGCCTGGTGACGTGGGTGGCCAACAACCTTTATGTGACCAATGCCGGCACCGATCATTCGATTCAGCACGCCATCGACATCGCTTCTTCGGGGAACGTGATCCATGTCGAGGCGGGGACTTACCTGGAGAGCCTGATTATCGACAAATCGCTGAAGCTGGTGGGAGCCAACGATGGCATCGCCGGCGCAAGCAGCGCCCGCGGCGCTGAGTCGTTCATCGATTCGCCCGACACAGCGGTCACGATAACCGGGCAGGGTGTGGTGGCCGAGATCGATGGGTTCAAGATGGATGGGGACCAGGTGGTCAGGTTCGATCCGCTGGTGCTGGACCTCAACGGCGACAGCATCATTCTCAAATTCGATTTGATGGACTCGACCGGCGATGCGGTGAACATCTCCCGCGCCACCAATGTGACCCTTGGCGCCGACTGGATCTTTTCCGGCGGCGATGCTGTGGTCGGCACGGGGATCGCGGGGGATGTGCTCATGTCGGACAACGTGATCGACACCGCCTCTGCTGGCGTAAGGCTGGGCGGCCTTGACGGAAATTTCGGTGGATACCGCAATGAGATTCGCTCTCCCGGCGGGAGCCTGGAGGCCGGATTTTTGCTCGATACGGTTCACGGCACCGTGGATGTTTCGGACAACCGGGTGAGCGGTCCGGCGGTTGTGGGAATTCGGGTGGTGGATGACGACGACGACATCAACATCACCGGCAACATCATCACCTCGACGGCGGCCGGGTCGAATGGCATTGACGTTTCGGGCCAGAGGAGCGGCGTCATTCGCAAGAGCCGCAGCAACATCCAGAACAACCGCGTGCAGGTCGCGGGGAACGGCGTCGTGCTGAGTGATCTGGATGCCGATGTCGAAATGAGCGGCAACGTGATCGTGGCCGGGGACACTGGAGTTTTTCTTCAGGGCGTGATCGGCGAAGTTGTGCTGGGCAAGCCAGCGCCGGCCGGTGGGGACAATATTACGGCCGGCAGCTATGGCATATTCGCTGTCGAGGTCACCGGCGCGGTCAGCGTCAGACATGAGCGTCTGGCCGGGTTTTCCAACTGGGGAATTCAGGTCACGGGGTGGACGGAGGATGTCCAGATCAGTGACAACCTGGTCACTTCGGCCGTCGCCGACTCGGGCGGCATTTACGTTTCCAACCTGGCCCGGGGCAAAGTGACCAAGACCCGAAGTAACATTCAGAACAATCGCGTGACGACTCAGTCGCTGGGCGTTTGGGTGGAGGAGCTACAGGACGACCTGGAGCTAAGCGGGAACGACATCACAGTGGATGATGGCACCGGCGTGCTGCTGCTGAATTACAATGCCGGCGGCGACACGACCATTTTCAACAACGTCATTTACGCGGCCCGCAGCGGCATTGCCGACTTTGATCGGGATGGCGCTCTGGATGTGACGAACAATACGATCCATTCCGGACTTGAGGCCGGCGTGCAGATCAATAACTCGAC
>JBGPEF010000602.1:0-3516 GCA_041482675.1 Tepidisphaeraceae bacterium
ACCCACCGGTCAAACTCCTCCTCGCTCATCCGCTTTCCCGGATGCGCCTGCGGCCACGGCTCATCCAGCCACGCTTTGGTCGAGTGCAAAACTGACATCGGTACACCTCGCTCGCATTATACCTGCATCACAGGGGTCCGCTGTATCTGTCGCGCGTCGGGACCTCCCTTCACCTCCCATCCTTGCCTGCGCTCCCACCTTGGCCCCGCCCAGGAAGCGGCTCGTTAGCCACCGATCAGCTCCGTCCTCTCCAATAGCCCGGCTTCCGCTTCAAATGCATCACCGCGACAATTCGGATCAAGGAATCCGTCTTGCGATACACAACTCCGTACGGGAATCGCCTTACCCGGCATCGTCGCGCGCGGTGTGAAACCATCGCCCACGCATTGGGCATTGCCACAATTCGCTCCACCGCTCGTTTCACTTCGATACGAAAAGCCTCCCCAAGCCCCTCCTGTTCCGCATTGTAATACGCAATCGCTTCACCCAGCTCGACATCGGCCGCCGGGTTAAACTCGACCGCGTTCACTTCCGCCTCTCGTGTTTACGAAATACCTCCTCCGCCGGGATGCCCTTCACTTTACCGCTCTCCATCTCGTCAATCCGGCGTTCGATTTCCTCCGCCCACGCCGCGTCAATCTCATTCCGCTCCGGCCCATCAAGGCTCGCCAGCAGCTCCTCCGCCAGCCTCGCCCGATCCTCCGCCGCCATTGACATCGCCGCGCTGCGCACCTCATTGGGAGAATTGCTCATGGATCACCTCGAAACCCATTCTAATATTCGGCCTCCACGCTTCCCATTCTATTCGAGAACCAAATCGCCCCTCCGCCGTCAAATAGGCAGTTTAGCAGGGAGTTTTGATGCCCCAATCCCGGGAAAAACCAAATTCCTCCGACCTCCCCCTCTGGCTCGGCCTCGCCCTCGCCCTCGTCCTCGCCAGCCTCGCCCTCGGCACCTGGCTGCTCTTTGGCGAAAACTCCAAGCCCAAATCCGTCACCCAAAACGCCATCCCTCTCGGCCCCGCCACCGCCGACGCCCCCACTCAACCCGCCCCTCTCATCGTCCCTCCCCCCAAAGTCTGGCTCGACCCCGCGGCCGCCAACTGGGACAAAAACTTTTTCAACCTCACCTCCCCCGACGCCTTCCACAAAACCTCCGACAACTCCTGGAGCATCAAAGGCGGCCGTCTTTTCATGCAGGTCCACCGCGACAAAACGAGCAAGCTGGTGGTCCGCTTCGTCTACCCCTTCGAAGAATTTCTTCCCAAGGACACCCTCGCCATGCTCCGCACCCGCTGGACGACATGGGAAACCCACAAGCTCATCGATGATCTGAAGATCACCCTCGAGCAGTGGGAAAAGCTCCAGGCCGTCGATCCGGACACCGACACGCAAATCTCCCGCGCCGACCGCCAAACCATGATGGACCTCTTCGACGAAGCCCTCACCGCCTTCAATCAAAACAAAACCATCAACGGCGGCCTCCCCACCGTCCCTGAAGAAAAACTCACCGACGCCCTCCACGACCTCGACCAGAAATATTACCAACCCACCCTCGACCGCGTCACCGCCACCGCCAACCAAGTCAAATCCATCTTCACCGACCTCCAATACACCGGGCTCATGCGCCGCTATTCCACGTGGTAAATCGCCCACGGAAAAGACAACCGCAGAGATCGCGGAGAGACGCAGAGACTGCAGAGATGAATATCCATTTCTCCGCGATCTCTGCGTTCCTCAGCGGCCTCTGCGGTTTCTGCTTCGACCCTAGGTCGACACCATTTTTCAGCCTACAATAACTGATCATGACTCCCCCCTCGGCCGATCTTCTCTCTCCGCCGCGTATAATCCCCTCCGTGTCCCCCCTCGACCCCCATTCCATCCGCCCCGACTTCCCCATCCTCGGCACCGCTTGCCACAAGAAACCCCTCATCTACCTCGACAACGCCGCGACCACCCAGAAGCCCAAACAAGTCATCGAGGCTGAATCGCACTACTACAACTGCCAAAACGCCAACATCCATCGCGGCGTCTACACCCTCTCTCAATTGGCCACCGACCTTCACGAAAACGCCCGCCGCAAGGTAAAAAAATTCATCAACGCCGCCGAAGACCGTGAGATTATCTTCACCCGCTCCACCACCGAATCCATCAACCTCGTCGCCGCATCCTTCGGCCGCGCCAACATCAAAACCGGCGACGAAATCATCATCTCCGGCATGGAGCACCACTCCAACATCGTCCCCTGGCAGCTCCTCTGCCAGCAGACCGGCGCAATCCTGAAAGTCATCCCCTTCAACGACCGCGGCGAATTGCTGATGGATGAGTATCAAAAACTCCTCTCCTCGCGCACCCGCATCATCTCCATCGTCCACCTCTCCAATTCCCTGGGCACCATCAATCCGATCGAGCAGATCATCGCCCTCGCCCACCGCAACGGCATCCCCGTGCTCGTCGATGGCGCTCAATGGGTCGCCCATCGCCCTCTCGACGTCCGCGCCCTCGATGCCGACTTCTATGCATTCTCCGGCCACAAACTCTACGGCCCCACCGGCATCGGCATCCTCTACGGCAAGGCCCACCTCCTCGAATCCATGCCCCCCTATCAGGGCGGCGGCGACATGATCTCCTCCGTCACCTTCGAGCGCACCACTTACAACGACCTGCCATACAAATTCGAAGCCGGCACCCCCAACATCGCCGGCGCAATCGCGCTGGGCGCTGCCATCGACTACCTCCAGAGTATTGGCCTCGACCGCATCGCCGCCCACGAAGACCAGCTCTTCGCCTACGCCACCAGCAAACTCCAGGAAATCCCCCAGCTCCGCCTCGTCGGCACCGCCAAAAACAAAGCCTCCGTCCTCTCCTTCGTGCTCCAGAATATTCACCCCCACGACGTCGGCACCATCCTCGACGGCGAAGGCATCGCCGTCCGCACCGGCCACCACTGCTGCCAGCCCGTCATGGACCGCCTCGACATCCCCGCCACCGCCCGCGCCTCGATCGCGGCATACAATACAAAGGAAGAAATCGATGCCCTCGCTACTGGAATTAAAAAGGTGATCCAAATGTTCGCCTGAAAATGAATCTGATCTGCGTTCATCTGCGTTGATCTGCGGCTGTATTTTCTTCTCTGCGTCTCTGCGTCTCTGCGGTTAAATTGGATTGCCTATGTCCGAAGAACTCGACGATCTCTACCGCGAAGTGATCCTCGATCACACCAAGCACCCGCGAAACTTCCGCGAGATCGCCAATCCCACGCGCACCGCCGACGGCCACAACCGCCTCTGCGGCGACAAGCTTAAAGTTTTCGTCAAATTGATCGGCGACAAAATCGAGGACCTCTCCTTCAAAGGCGCCGGCTGCTCCATATCCACCGCCTCCGCCTCGATGATGACCGAAGCCCTCAAAGGTAAAACCCTCGCCGATGCCCAGGACCTTTTTACCCGTTTCCACGACGTCCTCACCGGCCCCCCCGACATCGCCACCGACGCCGAAGACCTCGGCAAACTGGCCG
>JBGPEF010000603.1:0-3514 GCA_041482675.1 Tepidisphaeraceae bacterium
CGCAATCCTTCCGGGGGGGGAAGTCCAGCGCCGCCGGGAAAGAAATGGTTTTCTCGCTGGAGCGGAAGAATCGTCTACGGCAGCATGATCGGTTCGATCACGGCCGATGCCAATCCCGGCACGATTGGCAAATCGGAAGGCTGTATCGGCCACCGGCATGCTCGTTGCGCAGCGATGTAAATCCCTTCCGCCAAATCTCCGAAACCGTCTCCACCCCAATTTGCCCCAGCGCATATCGCCCATGAACATCATTCTCACACGCCACCACCTGCCCACTCGACAAAATCATCATCCGTGACGCCAGCCTTCGACAGGGAACCCGAAGCGGCGGGCTCATATCCACGGCCGCCACATCGGGAATCTGCCCGGAGCAGTCGCTCGGCCCTGAAACCACCGCACACCCCAGACTGCGAATCCAGTGGTCGTACCACGCCTCCATCTCCCCAAGATTCTCCCTGCATTTCACAAACGTCGGCACCAGGATCGGCGTCGCCCCCGCACCGCGATATCCCAGAAACGCCCGCAGATTTTCAATCAGCGGCGCCAGCTCGTCGCAATCCATCATCTGCCGATACATTTTCTGCGTCACCGCCGGGATATGGACTGAAAGCAGATCGATCGGCGCGGCCGCCAGTTGCCTTATTTGCTTATCGTCCACTCCGACCAGATCCGTCTCCACATGAATCGCCTTGATGCCCGATCTGCTGGCCGTTTCAATCAACTCAAAAACCCGCGGATGCAGCAGCGGATCACCCACGCCCGCCAACGTCAGACGAACATCATCAACCTGGCCCAGTTCCGCGAAAATCCGCGCCGCCATCCCCTCGCCCATTTCCGGCCGCTCAATCGCGCCATATCGCAGCGGCGAATAAATCGGCCGCGTCGCCCGCCTTGAATTGATCTCCAGCGTCACATCCCGCGGATAATCAAAGTTCGACGCCCGCGCCCGCGCCAATTTCAATAATTCCTCCGCGTTCGTCTTGGCGAGCTGGCCATTCAATTCATGAGTGGCATTTTCAAAGAGCGTAATCTGCCGCTGCGAGTCCAGAACAAACCGTTCGGTCGCCCGCGCCACAGCCGTCGGCACCGGCGCACACTGCGGCAGCGCAATCGGGTCCCGCCCCGGAATATCCGGGTGATAATTCAACAGCCGCCCCGGATATATCCCCGCCTCGGCCAGCTTTTCCACGAGTCCCTGCCGCAACAGCATCGCCGCCTGCCCCGGCGCGGCGGGTGTGAAACAATATTCCACATCCAGATGCTCGGCCGCGTGAGCCAACAGCGAATCGACGATCTTCGGATCAATCAACGCCGAATCCGGATCGACCAGCACGACGCGATCCGTTTCCAACTGCCGCATCGCCGCCAGCAGCGCCGGGCCGTGAAATCCAGCATCAAAGCACGTCGCCGAAAGCAGTCCACCCCGCCAACCATCTTCCCATCGCCGCGCGGCCGCGATGGCTTTCATCGAAGCGACCTCCATCCGGTCCACCGCGAACAGGTAGCCGAAACGGCGCAACACCGGGATCTGATCGGACCAGCAAAGCAGCGTCGTCCGCGAGACGCCAGGGCATTGCGCCAGGCGGCGAAGGGTCCACTCCAGGATCGGTTTGCCGCGAAACAATCGCGTAGCGCTGGAAGGCGCGGATTCCTGATGCAGCAGCGAAAGAATGACCGGCGCATCGCGCATCACATCTCCCCCGTTAATTTCCGGATCGTCCCCTTCACCAGCACCGCGAACGTCTCGCTGGCCGCCAGCAGCGACTGCACATTGGCGATATCGCGATGAAGCTGGGCCCGCTGTCGATCGGTTCCCGTCAATCGAGCCGCCGCCAATTGCCGGTCGTGTCGAAATCGATCCAGCTCCGACTGCTGGCGGAGCGACGTGATCAATTCGTAGCAGTCATTGAGTTGCAACATCTTCGCCCGCAGCGCGTCGATTTGTGCGATCAGCCGATTCACCCGCGGCTGGTCCTCCAGGCAGGTTGCAACCTCCTCGAGCAGCGGCAGGGTTTCCCCGGCGACTTTTTCGATCTCGTGGGATTCGTTCAGGCGGGTTTGAAGCGACAGCACGGCCGCCGAATTGTCCGCCGCAGCCGGAACTACAGACGTATTCGTAGGTCCGGCCGCGCCGGACAATTTCTCCAACACCTCCGCCAATGACTTCACTTCCGCGCCGCGCTTCATCGCCCCACCCTCGCTCGCATCAATCACCTTGGCCCTGCTCGATGCAAAATCCCTCTCAAATTGCTGCAAATACGAAAAGAGCCTCTGCTCCGTGTACATCGCCCGCCCCGCCACATCAGGAATCTTCCGCAAAATCGGCCGCTCCCGCGCGATGTGCTCCCACTGCTTCATTTCCATCGTGCAAAACCGCCCCAATTCCGGCCGCCACACATCCTCATAGCTCGTCCCCGGCGTGTACGCGAGTCCGTCGGAAAATCCCAAATCCTGCCCGACAAAAATAATCGGATCACACCCCAGATACTCCGCCACATAAAACGCCAGGTGCGCCACCGTCGCCCCCGCCCGCAGCCGATCCTTCTTCACATCCATCGGCGCAAGTAATTTATCCGCAAAATCATTCCCCAGAATCCGAATCGGCCCGGGAAACAATCCAAAGACCCTCGCCGACGCCTTGGGCTCGGCGATCAGAGTTGTGGCCAGTTTCTCCGGAAGCTTTTCAAAAAATCGCGTGCAGATGTCGTGATAATCCAGGCTCGTCACGTAATCCGGCTCGACGCCAACATCCAGAAGCGGCTGCAAAGTCGTCTGCACCGCAATGATGACCGCCTTCTCCTTCGCCTCCTTCAACAGGTGCAAATTCTTCCGCAGCGACGGCCCGGCCGACACGATGATGGCCGGCTTTCCTTCATGCCGGCCCTTCAAAGCATTAATCCCCGCGCAGCGGATATACCATGGAATATTTGCCGCGATATTCTCGCACGTTCGCCGCCCGTTGAGCACCAGCGTGTTGATCGAAGTCCGGCAATACGCCAGCACATCCTCCAGCATCCCGGCCATCATCTTGTGAAACTCGCCCTGCAATTGAATGCTCGGCGCATGATTCACCGACGCCACCCCAACGCACGCCAGCGCCTGATTTCCCTGAACTTTCAGCATCAACCCCGACCGATCCGCCCGCGTGACGAACAATGCCCGACGCGAGCGAATCAATTCCGAAAAATCCCGCGCCCCAAACGCCGTGTGCAGCAGCTTCAGATCCGGCTCAAAAATCAAAAAGATCGCCTCCGGACTGGCCCTCGCAAAAACCTCCTCCACGTGATACCCCAGCCCAAACCCATGCACCGCGATCAGCGTTTTGTCGTTTAAATCAATTGAATCAATCAGCCGCTTCGCCTCATCCACCGGCCGATGCCTGCTGTGCAGAAAAATCTGCCCCCCGCCCGCCGCCAGTGCCACCGTCGCATCCCCCGACTTCGCCGCCACCGTCTGATACGGCTCCGTATCCAGCCGCTCTTCCAACTCAGCCGCCAGCGCCGGATCCGCAGCC
>JBGPEF010000604.1:0-3502 GCA_041482675.1 Tepidisphaeraceae bacterium
CTTGGAGCCGATCACCCGATCGAGCTCGCTACTCAACTGGGACAATGATCCCCATCAGACGCCTCCCCGCGAGGCCCGGTGTGCATAGTTTCCCATTCGTCATCCCCACGTCATCCACACCCCGACCCAAAACATCTCTCCTCTCCATCCCTCTGCGTCTCCGCGTCTCTGCGTCTCCGCGGTTGCATCTCCGCTGCCAAACGAACCCATTTCCGCCTCCAAGCGCAAAGGAACCGCCCAGGAACCGAAAAGTACCGTTTTGATACCGGAAAGTACCGCTTTCCCCCCGGTTTTTTCACATCTTCTTGCCCCGCCCATCCCACAACCCCAGTCCCGACCCACTATTACAAAAAACCAGTACCGCCAGCCTCGCAAAACACTTTTTTCCCCTCCCGCGCCCGCCACCGCGACAAGTCAAACCCAATCAAACCCACCATTCAAACCCCAAAACCCCTCCAGCGCTCCAAAATCGCCGCTTTTGGCTTTGATCAATCCATATTCTTTGACGAAACGAACCCACCGCTCCCCATCCGCTCCATCCACCCTCTCCATCCCCGCCCCTTACCGCTCAATCGCCGTCCCCGCCGGCTTGGGCGCGGGCTGCCCGCCCACAGGAGGCTGCGTGGCCAGGGGCGGCGGCGGGCCGAAATAGGCCTCGTCCAAACTGGTTGGATTCTTCTTTTTCAGGTCCTCAATCAGCGCTTCCAGCCTCTGCGGGCGGAGTTGCTCGGTGATGTCTTCCTTCACATCCTCCAACGCGGGGATTTCGCGCTTCTTCACCTGGATGATGTGATAGCCGTAGCGGGTCTTCACCGGCGCGCTGATCTGATCGATCGGGAGCGTGAACGCCGCCTCATCAAACTCCTTGACCATCTGCCCGCGCGGGAATGGGGGCAGGTCGCCGCCATCGTCCTTCGAGCCGGGATCGGCCGACTCCGCCTTGGCGATGGCCGCGAAATCGTCGGGTTTGGCCTCGAGGCGCTTCTTGATCTCGTCAGCGCGGGTGCGGGCCTGGTCATCGGTGTAATTCTTTTCGCCGCCGATCGGAACCAGGATATGGCGGGCGGTGGCGCGCTCGAATTGGTTCTTGTGCTCGTCGTAATACTTCTTCACATCCGCGTCGCTCACCAGCGTCGGCAGCACCTCGTTGAAGAACGCGCCGGCCAATGCGTTCTCACGCATCAGCTCCATCTGCTTCTTGAACTTGGGGGTCTGATCCATCCCCTTCTTGGCCGCCTCGCCCGCCAGCAGCTTCAACTTCACCAGGTCCTCGGCCACGCGGCGCTTCTGCGGCCCCTTGGCCATCATTTGCACCTCCGGCGGCAATTGGGCGACGAATTCGTTGAAGTCCCCGGCCGTCATCTTGTTCTCGCCAACCGTCAGCACGATCTTGGCGGGATCGACTTGCGGCTGGGCGGGTTGCACGGGCGCGAGAGCCGGTTTGTCGCCGGCCGGCTGCACCTGGGCCAAAAGGCCAGCGCCGATGATCATCGAGCAGCCCGCGACGGCAAGGTGGGTCAGCAATCGTGTTTTCAAATGAATCAGCTCCTAACTGTTTATTGTTGGCTCGGCACTTTAATCGACAACCATAGGCCGCGAAAGCGCCGCTGTCACGGCGGCCAACCGCAGGGCGCCCCCGCGGGCGGCCCCACGGTCGGTCTGGCCCGCCATTGGCTTATCTCCCCAATAGACACCCCTCGCCAGAGGCCGTTAGACCGCCGATTTTGGACCATACCCGCCGATCCGCTCGATCAGCCCTTTATCCGAACTGATCCACCACAACTGCTTATGGTGATGGATGGTGCACAGCGCCGGATGATCCGGGAACGCCAGCATGAAGTCGCTGGCGGAGAGGTTTTCAAGCAGAGTTTGTACGAATCCGCCCAGATCGCGTTCATCCTCCATGCCAAATTGCAGCGGCGATGCATCGCTGCGGGTGGCGAGCTGGTGCGGATCGATTCCGATGCTTTGGATCAGGTCGCCAAGCCATGCCTTGCTGCCGAAATCCAGCTCGAATGCCCAATGGCTCAGGGGCATGATCCAGGCCGGGCCGGGAAGCTGGTTATTCCATGCCGCCACGGACGCGCCTGCCATGTGTTCTTCTGCCGGCGGCGGAAATGGCCGGACATTGGCGCGCATGTCGGGCCGAATCGTCGGATCTTCGCCGGCAATCCAGCCGAGAATTCCCACATCCACTCCCGGTGCAAATCCAAATGCGCCTCCATTGAAATAGTTGCAGACCAGGCCCAACCCCCCAAGGCGCTGGAGCGCATTTTGATATTCAATGATGGTTGCCACGGCGTTACAATATCGCCTTCAGGGAAGATCATGCCAGCGGTTTGGAAAGGGAAGGCCATGATCCTTGATTATTCGCAGCCGCGCCGTGGGCCGACGCTCAGTTGTTGCATCCGCACTCTCTGGTCATCGGATGCGCGCGTCGAATTTGCCCAGTGCGCTTCCTGGGCCCACGCCATCGGCGTGCTGACCACCATCGCCATCATCGCCGCCATCCTCACCGCCTCCGATACCTGGCTGCGCGCGGCCGTCGTGCGCGGAATCAATCCCAACGCGGCTTTGGGCCAATGGATCCTCGACGAGCTGCTGACGGCGGGCCGATCGACGGTCAGGCTGGCGCTCCAGCTCATCCCGGTTTATTTCGCCGCCCTGGCGGGAACGGTTTACATCGTCGCCCTGATCTGGGCCCATCATGCCCGCCACCAAAGCTGGACCCGCTGTTTCGCGGCCGCATCCGTGGGGTGTGTGCCGCTGCTGTGGTTCTTCCTGCTTTTACAGCTTGATTGCCTCTCGCCGCTGGTGAATTACGAGGACCTCTGGCATCACCATCTCAACCCGCTCACCAATTCCATCCGCTTTGCCCTGTTCGTTGGCTCGATGCTGCTGCTGGCGCTCTGGATGTTCGAAGCAGCGCGGCTCCGCGAATCGGTGCGGCACCAGCGATAACCCGCATAGAGCCGCTCATTCTTTCAAGCCGGCTTCTCCTGTGTGCCTTCCTGTTCGTTGCCGGATTGCCATTGGATCATCGACTGGAGCGAGCGCCATCCCGCAATCTGCTCGGTGCTGATGCTGGTTTTTTTGCCGGTTTTCTGATGATGCTCGACGGCCCGCAGCCAGCGGCGGGTTTCGCGCGGGAGGTTGATGCGTTCGTTGACCACCAGTCCCGTCACAACCTGGCGATCCGACCGCCGCCGCACATACAGCTTCTCGCGCTGATGCACCAGATATCCCTCTTCGCGGGCAACCAGCGCTGTGAAATGAACCACGTGACGGATGGCTCCGGGAGTGTCGTTCTCAAACGAGTAGGTGATGTCATCGGCATAGCGCGTATACGATGCATCCAGCGCCTCGGCCAGACGGGACAGGCGCGCATCCAGCCGCTGATTGAGCAGGTTGCTGAGCTTGGGGCTCGTCGGCGCTCCCTGCGGCAAAGCTTCCTGATAGGTACACAATCGCGTCAGCAGCTCCGCCGCCGCCGTGCTCCAGC
>JBGPEF010000605.1:0-3480 GCA_041482675.1 Tepidisphaeraceae bacterium
CCGAATTTTTGGACGATGAGACCCATTGGTGCTCTACCTCTCCAATGGGGTCATTGTAAGAATGGCGGCGATCCTTAACTGTTCATCACGTGAAAGCTTCGCGCGGAGGACTTTCCAGACCCGGTCCTGCCGATCCAGTTGCTCAAGCCCTTCAAAACCTTTCCATACCATCATGCCGCTGACTCTTTCACCGGGCTGGTCGAGGCTCACCCGGGCATCGGGGAATTTTTGCCGAAGCACTTTGGAAATCTTCTTGCGCAGTCCGCTGCCATTGCGTGTTATTCCTGCCATCGCGATACTCCAAATGAAACGACATCAAAAGCGGCGTTTACCATTATACGCGTTCGACCCTCAACCAAATCCCCCTTTAGGCCGCGAAACAATGCTCTTTCAGTCAAATATCGGCGTAAAGCATCCTCAGTGCGGTAGCGGTGGCTGTTTTCCCACTGAGTTGCCACTGTTGCAAACGATGCCGTAAGCGATTCGGCGCGGTCGGGTGGAAATAAATCGAAGAATCGTGCGGCACGTGCGAGCTCATACAGATCATGGCGCTCATCAAATTGAGCGGAAACGATCATCCGATAGGCGCGGAGAATACATTCGACGGCCAACCCGGCAACATAGTTCGCGAGGACAAATCGGCGCAGCTTGAAGAGCTCAGACGCCGCCGTGACATGATCATGTGCCGCGAGGACATACACTTGGCGAGTAATCGCAGAAGTCTTTGGTTTGCCGATGGGTTTTGGCATTTGGGTTCCGCCCGCTACAGATGTGCAGCGGCGAGGGATTATATGAATTGCTCAGTACCCGGCAACAGCTCGATCGTGGAACCTGAAATCTGTTCATCCGATTATCACCAACCTAAGATAGGACTCGAATGTTCGGCTCTCATCTTTCCATCTCCGGCGGATTGAATAATGCTCTGCTCTCGGCGGAGAAGCTTGGGATGGAGACGGTGCAGATCTTCACCAAGAATCAGCAGCAGTGGAAATGCAGGCCGTTGGAGAAGCAGGTGGTCGAGGATTGGTCGTCGCACTGCTCGCGGTTGAAATTTTCGAAGACCATCAGTCACGATAGTTATCTGATCAACCTGGCTTCACCGGATGAGGCGCTGTGGCGGAAGTCGGTGGAGCTGTTTGTGGAGGAGGTGACGCGGTGCGAGCTGTTGGGGATTCGGTTGCTGGTGACGCATCCGGGGGCGCATGTGGGGATGGGAGAGGAGGCGGGATTGATACGGGTGGTGGCGGCGCTGGATGCGGTGCATCAAGTTCTGCCGAAGGCGAAGGTGATTACCTGCCTGGAGATCACGGCGGGACAGGGGAGTTCGCTGGGATACAAGCTGGAGCATTTGGCGCAGATTATTGAGAAGGTGAAGAAGCCGAAGCGGCTGGGGGTGTGTCTGGATACAGCGCACCTGTTTGCGGCGGGGTATGACTTTCGGGGCAGGAAGTACGGGAAATTCATGAAGCAGGTGGAGGCAATTCTTGGGCGCGAGCAGGTGAAGGTATTGCACCTGAACGATTCGAAGAAGGCGCTGGGCTCGCGGGTGGATCGGCACGATCACATCGGGCGCGGGCTGATCGGGCTGGAGGGGTTCAGGCCGTTTGTGGGCGATCCGTTTTTCAGCTCAGTACCGAAGATTCTGGAGACTCCAAAAGAGATGGCTCCTGATGGACGGGATTGGGATCTGGTGAACATGGAGACGCTGCGGGGGCTGATGTGAGCCTTGCCAGATTGGGATCGAGCGGGAGGTCGCCGGCAATCGCCATGGTTGAAAACGATGCGGAGGCGATGCTCGAAGGGGGCGCGATGGCGCTGACGATATTGGACCAGCCGGAGTTGCCGGAGGCGTTGACGGCGCGGACGCGATAATAGTATCTCGCGCCGGAGGTGAGGCCGGTGTTGGTGAAGGTAGTGACATTGGCGCCGACCTGGGCGGCGAATGTGAAGGCCACGCCATTGGGGGAGCGGAAGATTTCAAAGCGGCCTTCGTTGTTGGAATTGTCCTGCCAGGTGAGTCGGATCTGGCCGGTGGTGATTCCGGTCGCCGTCAGATTGGTGGGTGCGGCGGGAACGCCCGTGGTTTGGCCGGTGGAGGTTGTGGCGCTGACGGTGTTGGAAAAGGCGGAACTGCCCTCCGAGTTCACGGCGCGCACGCGATAGAAGTACTGGGTGCTGGGAGAAAGAGCGGTGTTGCTGAAGGTGGTGATGTTGGAGGCAACCTGGGCGAGGAGGGAGAAATTCACGCCATCGCTGGATCTGAAGACTTCGAAGCCGCTCTCGTTGGTGGAATTGTCCTGCCAGGTGAGATTGATTTGCGATGAAGAGACAGCCGACGCGGCGAGGTTGGAAGGCGCTGCGGGCACGCTGGTGGTCCCACCGGGGGTGGCGCTGGCGATGTTTGAAACGCCGGAGTTGCCGAAGCTGTTCACAGCACGGACGCGATAGAAATACTGTGTGCCGGCGAGGAGGCCGGAGTTGGTGAAGGTGGTGACATTAGCGCCGACCTGGGCGATCCAAAAGAACGTGGAATTGTTGGTGGAGCGGAAGATTTCGAATCGGCCTTCGTTGGTGGAATTGTCCTGCCAGTTGAGAGTAATTTGCGAGGAGGAGATGGCCGTGGCGGTGAGGCTGGATGGAGCGGCGGGGACGCCGGTGGTGGTTCCGCCGGGGATGGCGCTGGCGGTGTTGGAAAACGCTGAAAGGCCGGCCAAATTTGTTGCGCGGACGCGATAGTAATAGGTGGTGCCGGCGGCGAGGCTCTGGTCGAGGTACGAAGTTACGTTAGCGCCGATGAATGCTTTTTGAGTGAAAGTGGTTCCATCGGTGGAGCGCCAGAGTTCAAACTCGGCTTCATTGGAGGAGTTGTCCTGCCAGCGCAGGGCGATTTGCGAGGATGAGGTGGCGGAAGCGGTCAGGTTGGAGGGAGCGGCGGGCGCGCCGCTGGTGCTGCCGGACGGGGTGGCGCCGGCGATGTTGGAATAGGCCGAGTTGGCGGTCGAACTCGAGGCGCGGACGCGATAGTAATAAATTTGCCCGCTCTGGAGGCCGCCTTGCGTGTAGGTGGTCACGTTTGCGCCGACCTGGGCCTGCCAGGTGAAGGTGACGTTGTCGGTGGAGCGCCAGATTTCGAATCGCGTTTCGGCAGTCGAGTTGTCCTGCCAGGTCAGGTGAATTTCCGAGGCGGTCATGGCCATCGCGTTGAGGTTTGAGGGGGCGGCCAGAGGATTGATGGTTGTGGAGGTGGTCGCCGAGGCGGTGTTGGAGAAGGCGGAGGTGCTGGCAGCGTTGGCAGCGCGGACGCGATAGTAATACAGCGTGCCGAGCATCAGGCCGGAATCGGTGAAGGTGGTGACGTCCGCTGCGACGTTGGTGATCGGCGCGAAAGTGACGTTATCGGTGGAGCGGAGGATTTCGAAACGACTTTCGTTGTCGGAATTGTCGCGCCAATTCAGGCGAATCTGCGAAGAGGAGACGGAG
>JBGPEF010000606.1:0-3472 GCA_041482675.1 Tepidisphaeraceae bacterium
CCCCCCGCCCCCGAATTTCCGCCAACTTCGCATTGATTTGTCTCTCCACCCACCACCCCCACCCCAGCCTGAAAATAACCATCACCCCCACCAGCACCAGCAGCGTCAGCCAACCCCGCCGTCTCCACCACCGCCAGGCTCGAATCAGGTTTGCCATTGACTGTGCCTACACAATTAAATCACCGGCATCACCACCCGCGCCGTATACAAATCCAGCGCCCTCAACCTCCCATTTGGATTGTCCCGCGTGCTGTTGGAATTGTCCGCCCAGACCGGCCAGAAAATTCCGTTGTGAAAGCTCAGGCCGATGTAATCCCCCAGGTCAATCGAATTGTTGGCCCGTGCTGCGTTGAACGTGCCAGCGCTGATCCGCAGATTGCGCGAAAAAACCATTCCGCTCGCCGTCGGCCGCGCGGCCGCGGCCCAGAGCTGAGCGTCGTCATTCACCGCCCGATTGGTCGTGCCCGAACCGCGTCCATTGTCGTTCCGCGAGTCATACCACGCGAACGCGATGTTCCCGCTGGTCTGGTCCACCGCGATCCGCGGCAAAAACTGGCTGAACTTGGTCTTGTCTGTGTTCACCCTTCGCGGTGAGCTCCAGGATCCGCCATCATCATCTGAAAATCGCACCTGGATGTCGGTGTTGTTGGAAGTTGTGTTGGGGGCCACCGTGTAAACCGCATACACCCGCCCATCGAAGGCGCCGCCGCTGCGGTCGTAGGCCAACCCCACCTCCGCATCGATGCCACCGGGCTCTGGCAAGACCTTCACCCCGGGCTGCGCTGGAATCCGCCGGAATCCACCCACGTTCGTGCTGCTCACCAGCCGCGCCGGCCCGAAGCCATGCGAACCCGTGCCATCATCATCCACATTCACATAGATCTTCGACGGCCCTACGCCCCCCGCCGGTGTCTGATAAGTCACCATCACCTGCCCACTGGGCCCGATGGCGATGTCCCCAAAATTGCCATGACGCGAGCCGGCGATTTTCTCCGCGTTGGAAAAACTGCCGACCCGCCCCAGGCCGGTCACTCGCGCGCCTGACACGAAGATGCTCTGATCCTGCTCAAACGTCACCCACACGCCCTGCTCGCCGGCCGTCACCGTGGGTTGATCGACGTCCCCGCTAAAACTCTCCAGCCTTGAAAAACTCTGCCCGCCGTTGCCGCTGCGAATGATCAAAACTTCGTCCGTGTTGTCGCTGTTGATATACCCGACGAACAGATTCCCAAACTCATCGAACACAGCGCTGGGATCGCAGCAGGCCGGCACCAGGCCATCCGATCCATCGGCGATCACCGTCTTTGACCAGTGCACCCCGCCATCACTCGAGCGCGCGGTGAACAGCCCATCGCCGCGGTCGATGTTGGAGAGGATGAAGATGCGATTGGCATTGGTCGGATCGACCGCCACCGCCCCTTCCGCCTGGTTGCCGCGCATCCTGGTGAGGTTGATGTTGGCGGGAATTGGATTGGCGGCCAGAAGCCGGCGGTTTTCAAGTTGCTCGATCCAGTGAGGGATGCTCATTCGGCGATTCCTTGGTGTTTCGTCACGGTTGTATGGCCTCCCCATTCTTGCGCATAGACCAAAACCTGCCAAGCGGCAATCGGGCTCATCAGTTACACTTGCCCCCATGCCGACTTTGCGGACTATGCTGAGTTGGGTGGCCGATCTCGCCTATCCCACCGCATGTGCCCATTGCCATGCGTTCTGCGATGGCGGCGGGCCGCTTTGTCCCGCCTGTGATTCAAAACTTCACGAGCTTTCCGTGGCCCCCGGGTGCATTCATTGCGCGATGCCGCTGCCGCAGGCCGACGCCCCGTGTCCAAGGTGTCTGGGCAAAGGTCTGTATCCCTACCAGCGCGTGGGACGGCTGGGCATCTTCGCCGAGCCGATCAGGGAGGTCATCCACCAATTCAAATACCACCGAAAATGGCCGCTGGCCGAGTGGCTCGCCGATCGCCTCCTCGAGCAGCCCGACACCGCCGCGCTCCTCCAGCACGTTGATGCGATCGTGCCGGTCCCGCTTCATCGCCGCCGCCAATTCTCGCGCGGATACAATCAGGCCCGGTTGATCGCAATGCGGCTGCACAAAAAAACCCACCTCCCGCTCATCCAACCCCTCGCCCGCATCCGCGACACCGAGCAGCAAACCGCGCAGACTTCCCAGAAGGCCCGTCATGCGAATGTGCGCGGCGCATTTTCCCTGCGCAAACCAAAGCTCGTCGAAGGCAAACGCCTGCTCGTCGTTGACGATGTCCTCACCACCGGCGCAACTCTCCAGGCCGTCGCCCGCACACTCCTCCCCGCCAATCCAGCCAGCCTGTCGGCCGTTGTTCTCGCCGTCGCCGACCCGCGACATCGCGGTTTTCTGACCATCTAAATCGCCTTAACCAGCTACTGCGCCACCATTTAACTCGTCCCACCGTCCCGTCTTGCCAATATTTCGCCCCCCGGCTAACCTCATTGCACCACCGCGCGAGGCGTGACTCCTGGCAAGCCGGATATGCACCCATGGACAAGGAAGAACGAGCGCTCCCGCCCGCGCTGTCGCTGTTGAGTAGCGAACGCCCCAGAAACGTGGGCTGGCTTCAGTCGGCGGGACTCCTCTTCGGCGACTGGGGCACCAGCCGCCTCTATGTCCTTGGCCTCGCCTTCTTCGTCGCCGGCACCAGCAGCGTCTGGCTCATCGCCGCCATGAGCCTGCTCATCCTCGGCGTCGGTTGGGCCTATTCCCACATCTGCCGAATCTATCCCGACGGCGGCGGCGTCTACACCGCCGCCAAAAGCAAAAGCCAGGTCCTCGCCGTCGTCGGCGCCCTCCTGCTCTTTGCCGACTACACCGTCACCGCCTCCCTCAGCGCTGTCGATGCCTTCCACTACTTCGGCCTCGGCCAGCAGGAACATTCCAAGGTTGAATCCACCGACAACAGCGACGACATCCGACTCAAAGATGACGAGGGCGGCGTCAAGGAGCCCCTCTTCAACTGGCGCAGCCCCGGCCTCTGGGCCATCGTCTCCCTGCTGATCATCGGCGCTTTCAACCTGATGGGCCCCAAGCACACTTCCGGCTTCGCCCTCATCGCGGCCATCTCCATGATCGGCATCACCCTGCTGGTGGTCTGTTTCGCCCTGCCGCAAATCCACTGGCGGCAGATCCACCTCGGCCGCATCAACCATCCCCCCTGGCAACTCTGGCGCGCCTTCGTTCACGTTGTCCTCGCCCTCTCCGGCGTCGAGGCCATCGCCAATCTCACCGGCGTGATGAAGAAACCCGTCTTCAACACCGCCCGCAAAAGCATCTGGGTCGTCGCCGCCGAAGTCGCCCTCTTCAACCTCATCCTCGCCTTCGCCATGGTCGCCCATCCCCCCGCCCGCGATGCCCACACCGGCGACATGATGGCCTATCAGGCCGGCTTCTACGTCGGCAGGTGGGGCGAATTCCTCGTCCGCGGCGTCGGCGGACTGCTCC
>JBGPEF010000607.1:0-3444 GCA_041482675.1 Tepidisphaeraceae bacterium
CATCGTCCCCGCCATGGCCGCTGCGGACTTCATCCCCAAACCAAAAATCCAACTCCCCCGCCGCCAGCATCTAGCGCAAAAGTTGTATTTCAAACAAACCATCATCCCCATCCTCCTCACCCTCGGCCTCATCTGCCTGGCCATCCCCACCCTCGGCCTGCTGAGCAGCCCATATTCCCCCTTCAAAGCCCTCTCCGAAATCTATTTCCTCGCCACCTTCTGGCCCCTCGGCCTCGCCTTCCTCACCTTCGGCCTGCTCACCATGTTCTCCGTCAAAAAAGAACTTGCGCCCCCTACTCCCCCCGAGCAGTCCTCAACCCCGTAGGGTGTGCTTCAGCACACCGTCAATCCTCACCGAATCTCCTTCGTCATTCGACATTCGACATTCTTTCGTCATTCGTCATTCGTCATTCGTCATTTGCCCCGCCACCCACTTCTTGTCCCACCCCCCCGCCTATTATGATGCACCGGCCATTCGGCCAGAACAGGAGAGTCCCCATGTCAATCAGACCCGTCGCCCGTCTCATCAAATCCAAACCCACCCTCGAAGGCGCAGGTGTCCATTTACGCAGAGCCTTCGGCTTCGGCAACACCTCCGAGTTCGATCCCTTCCTCCTCCTCGACGATTTCCGCAACGATGTCCCCGACGATTATCTGGCCGGTTTCCCCTGGCATCCCCATCGCGGCATCGAGACGATTACTTACGTCCTCGCCGGCGAAGTCGAGCACGCCGACAGCATCGGCAACAAGGGCTCCATCACCGCCGGCGATATTCAATGGATGACCGCCGGCCGCGGAATCATCCACCAGGAGATGCCCCGCGGCGATCAAATCGGCCGGATGCACGGCTTCCAGCTCTGGGCCAATCTTCCCGCCAGATTAAAAATGACCGCCCCGCGCTATCAGGAAGTCAAAGCCCCGCAAATCCCTGAAGTCACCGAAGATGATGGCACCCACGCCCGCATCATCTGCGGCCAATTCTGGGGCAAACGCGGCCCCATCGAAGGCATCGCCGCCGATCCCACCTACCTCGATGTCTCCGTCCCCCCGCGCAAAAGAAGAACCCTCCCCGTCGAAACCACTCACCACGCCTTCGCCTACGTCTTCGCCGGCTCCGGCAAATTCTGCAACGCCTCCGCCCCCCTCTCTGTCCCCACCGAAGGCGTCGGCTGGCTCGAAACCAAACCCCCCACCGATGCCGACAACCGCTCCCTGGTCCTCTTCGACCGCGGCGATGAAGTCACCGTCGAAGCCGGCGAGGATGGCATCCGTTTCCTCCTGGTCTCCGGCAAACCCCTCCAGGAACCCGTAGCCTGGTACGGGCCCATCGTCATGAACACCCAAAAACAACTCCAGCAAGCGTTCGAGGAGCTCGACAAAGGAACCTTCCTAAAAACCAAATGATTCTCATCCTGGGGTGGCATGGGCAGACGTACTCGGATGCCCGTGTCGCTTCGGTGCTGGCGGATGGAGAGGGCGAGCATGTACAACCGATCGACCGAATCAAGAGCGCGGTTGACCTACCCGAATCGAGCATCAAATTCATTGTGCGACCCGATCCACACCCACTCGATCATATCCCCATCTCGCTCGCCCACCGCTCTGAACTGATCGTTGATCCGCACCGACCACACGTTGTCGTACCCTTGCAGCTTTTTGAATCGGAGCGACGGATGCTCCGGGTTCACTGCGAATAACTGGTAAGCCCGGCGTGCCGCCTCTCTCACGCGCGGGTCCAGTGCCGCGTACGCTCGCCAGAAACTCGGTCGGGCCAGCGACTTCACAGCCGATCCGGGTCCAAAGGCTCCGCCGCCTCCCGCGCCGATTCCTTCAGAAACGCATCCAGTTTCGGCCTGGGCATGGGCGAAGCGATGATCTGCTCCCACCGCTCATCGCCCTGCTGAGCGAGTAAGAACCGCGCAAAGTCCGTCACCTCCAACCGCTTGGCTTCGGGCAGTGCTTCACAAATACGGATGAGTTCCTGAGTTTCAGTACTCATAAACAGCATTCTACCCGTCACACCCGACGTTTCCAGCGCCGGTGTTGTCGTCGGTCTTCCGCCGGCCGGCATGGATGTAGAACGTCTCCCCAATGATCCGCGCCGCCCGGCTGCGCTACTCCACCGTCTTGATCCCCCGCAGGATCAACTACACCACCCTCCCCACCGAAGCCGACAACCGCTCCCTGGTCCTCTTCGACACCGGCGACGAAGTAACGGTGGAAGCCGGCGAAAACGGCATCCGCTTCCTATTAGTTTCCGGCCGCCCCCTCCGCGAACCCGTCGCCTGGTACGGCCCGATCGTCATGAACACGCAACAACAACTCCAGCAAGCGTTCGAGGAGCTCGACAAAGGAACTTTCCTCAAAAAGTAGCGATCCGGCACGCCTCGCCGTCATGTGATAGATTTGAGTGCATTCGAGGTACGCTCCCATGCCCCAGATGACCATCTTCGACGCCATCGAAAACGATTGCGATATCGACGCCGTCTTGGAAATCCTCCAACTCGATCCAGAACAGGTTCGCGCTCAATCGGAAACCAGGGACACGCCTCTGCACCTGGCGGCATGGCAGGGCTGCACGCGCATCGTGCAGATCCTCCTCGACCACGGCGCTGACATCGCCGCCAAAGGCGATCGCGGCTACACACCGCTGCACTACGCCGCCAAGCACGGCCAGCTCGACGCTATAAAGCTTCTCGTAAAGCGCGGCGCAAAACTCGAAGCCAAAGACGTCGATGGCTGGACGCCTCTTCAGTCCTCACGCTGGGACGAGGCCCGAACGCTTCTGCTCAAACTCGGCGCCAAGCTCGATGCCCAGACCGCAATCGTCGAGCACAAAAACAAATCGCTGCCAAAGCTGCTCAAGAACATGCGCCACGCAAAGCCAAAATCGCGCGCCACCGACATTCAGCTCATGCTGTACTACGCGATCTGCAATCGCAACGCCGCGGCCGTGAAGGAATTGCTCAAGCAGGGCGCCGATCCCAATCGCAGCCACGCGGAAGGCCGCCGCTCCCCGCTGCACGACGCCGTCTCCAACTCCGCCGGCAATGCCGAGATTGTCAAGCTGCTCATCGATCACGGCGCCGATGTGAACTACGAGATCATCGATCCTGACGGCCCGCGCACTCCCCTCTGGCAAGCCCTCGAAGTCCGCTTCCACGCCGCCGCCGAGTTTCTCCGCGCCGCCGGCGCCAAAGAACCCACGAGACCCATCACCCAATATCCCTTCCCCGTCCGCTGGGCCTCTGAGGCTGATCTCCCCAACCCAAAAGCCCGCCCCAAAAAGAAGCGCAGTTAAAAGTTGACGCTGAACTCCCCATGCTCCGATGGCTCATGATCCCGCTCTTCTTATCTACAAACCACCACAACCCAGTCCTCACTCAACCGGCAACCCCTCCGGCTCCCTCCTCTTCACCTCACTCGACAACTTCATCCCCTCCC
>JBGPEF010000608.1:0-3439 GCA_041482675.1 Tepidisphaeraceae bacterium
AGGGATTCGATTTGTGTTTTGGTGATTGCGCCGGGGCGGAGGATGGTGGGTGGGAGGGTGGTGAGGTCGAGGACGGTGGATTCGATGCCGATGGAGCAGGGGCCGCCGTCGAGGATCAGGTCGACAGAGTCGCCGAGTTCATCGCGGACGTGCTGGGCGGTGGTGGGGCTGACGTGGGTGGAGCGGTTGGCGCTGGGGGCGGCGAGGGGGCCTTTGAATTCTTTGAGGAGCGCGAGGGCGAGGGGATGATTTGGAGAGCGGAGGCCGACGGTGTTTTTCCCGGCGGTGACGGCGTCGACGATGAGCGGGGATTTGGGGAGGACGAGGGTAAGGGGGCCGGGCCAGAATTTTTCGGCGAGGAGTTGGGCAGAATCTGGCCATGCTGCGGCGTATTTTTTGGCGGTGGGGATGTCGGCGATGTGGACGATGAGGGGATTGGTTGGGGGGCGGCCTTTGGCGGTGAAGATTTCTTGGATGGCTTGTTCGTTGGTGGCGTCTGCGCCGAGGCCGTAGACGGTTTCGGTGGGGAAGGCGACGAGGCCGCCTTGTTTGAGGATGGTGACGGCTTGGGAGATGTCGGGGGTCACGTGGGTAAGAGTAGGATGCGCGATGCGGCAAGCCAAGGGGGGATCAAGAGGGCTGTTGATCTTCGGTAAGGACGTGCTCGGCGAGCCATTGTTGTGCTGCTTTGGAGTCGGAGCAGATGAGGAAGACTTCCTGGACGGTGCCGGTGGAGTTGTACTGGCATTTGAGGCCGGCGGGGGTGGGGTATTGGATTTTGAAGGAGGGGGGAGTTTTGCCGCGGCGGACTTTGATTCGGCCGGGGACGATGCGGGTGACGTGGGGGCAGTTTTGGATGATGTGGTTGAGGAGTTGGTCGAGGCCGAGGATGCTGCCGTGTTGGCGTTTGATGCGGCCGAATTTCATGGGAATGATTATAGTAGGGACGGTGCGGCGAGCCGCACCCTACACGAGGAGAAAACATGGCAGAGGCAAGTTTGAAGATTGGGGATATGGCGCCGGAGTTTGAGTTGATGGATCAGGATCGGACGAAGGTGAAGCTGGCGGATTTTCGGGGGAAGAAGAATGTGATGTTGCTGTTTTATCCGATGGATTTCAGTCCGACGTGCACGGTGGAGCATTGCACGTTTGGGCCGGAGTTGCCGAGGATTGCGCCGGGGGCGGAGACGGTGGTGTTTGGGGTGAGTTGTGATTCGCCGTACACGCACGCGGTGTTCAAGAAGCAGTACAACATTCCGTATGCGCTGCTGGCGGATCCGACGAGGAAGATGGCCAAGGCGTATGGGATGTGGGCGGGGGAGGAGCCGTATAACTGCACGAAGCGGGGGACGGTGGTGATCGATAAGAATGGGAGGATTACGCATTATCAGGAGGTGGCGATGAGGGAGGCGAGGAAGGTGGAGGAACTGACGAAGGCGGTGAGTACGGCGATGATGGCGAGGGAGAATGAGGGGGGAGGGGCGGTTTAGGAATGGTATAATGAGGGTGTATGTCACGAGCAGCAACGAAATTGATGAGTGCGGATGAGCTTTGGGAAATGCCATCGGATAATATGCGCCATGAGTTGGTCAAGGGAGAGCTGAGGACGATGGTACCGAGTGGCGGTGAGCACGGGTGGTTGGTGATGCAGTTGGCCGCGCCACTCTTGCAGTACGTAAAGAGGAAAAGACTGGGCTGGGTTGTGGGTGCGGACGTTGGGTTCGTACTCACGCGCAATCCGGACACGGTTCGTGCACCGGACGCTGCTTTCATCAGTAAGACCCACTTCAGTACCGGTGGCTTGCCCAAGAAATTCGTGCCATTTGCCCCTGACCTTGCGGTGGAGATCATATCGCCGAGCGAAAGAGCAGGAGAGGTTCAGGAAAAGGTTGACGATTATTTGAATTCGGGCTGCGAGATGGTGTGGCTGATCTATCCGACCAAGAAGACGGTGATCGTGCATCGGCCAAAGCAGCGACCTAAGACTTTGACCGAAAAAGATATTTTGAGCGGGGCAGATGTCGTGCCTGGGTTTGAAATCCCTGTTGGCGAGATCTTCGAGGAGTAACGTACTTCAGGGCTTGGAGAAGGATGCGGCCATGTTGGAGACGGTGTCTTTGCGTTCCTGGAGGGTTTTTTTGCCGCCGTATTTTTTGTCGAGGTCTTTGAGGAATTGTTCGAATTGGTCGCCGTCGAGGGGGAAGTCGATGGGGGTGCGGGATAGGCCGGACATGAGCATGGCGTTGCCGAGCTCGAGGCCTTTGACGCCATCCACGCCGGGGGCGATGAGGGGTTCGTTTTTGAGGATGGCGTTGACGAAGTTTTGGGTCATGAGTTTGTGGCCTTCGGGGGCTTCGGATTTGTAGGGGATGTCGATTTCCCAGGTTTCGACAGTGGCGAAGGCGTTGGGGTCTTTTTCGCGGATTTCTCTCACGGATTTTCTGGTGCGGAAGAAGGTGAGCTTGCCGTGCTCGGCGAGGAGCTTGCCGTTGTCGCCGGCGATTTCGAAGCGGTTGGTGCCGGGGGCTTCGCCGGTGCTGGTGATGAAGTGGCCGACTGCGCCGTTGGTGAATTCGATGATGGCGCTGACTTCGTCCTCGGTTTCGATGGGGTGGGTTTTGCCGACACTCGCGAGGGCAGTGACGCGGCTGGGGGAGAGGCCGGTGACCCATTGGATGAGGTCGAGGTTGTGGGGGCATTGATTGATGAGGACGCCGCCGCCTTCGCCGGACCAGGTGGCGCGCCATCCTCCGCTGGCGTAATAGGACCAGGTGCGGAACCAATCGGTTATCAGCCAGGTGGCGCGGGAGATTTCGCCGAGGTCGCCGCTGGTGACGAGGTCGCGCATTTTTTTATAGAGGTGGGCGGTGCGCATCTGGAGCATGAGTGCGTATTTCAGATGGGGGGTTTTGGCGTGGGCGTCGTTGGTGCGGCGGGCATCCTTGACGGTTACCGAGACGGGTTTTTCGCAGAGGACGTGGATGTTTTTGGAGAAGGCGAAGCGGGCGATTTCGCCGTGCTGGAAATGGGGGGTGGCGATGAGGATGGCGTCGATTTGGCCGGAATTGAGCATGTCCTGGTAGGAATAGAATTTGGCGGCGTTGTGGGAGGCGCCGTATTTTTCGACGCGGGGTTTGTCGGCGTCGCAGACGGCGGTGAGGAGTGCGCCGTCGATGGAGTTGAGGTAGCTGAGGTGGTGGCTGCCCATGTTGCCGAGGCCGACGACTCCGAAACGGACTTTTGCGGGATTATCCATGGGGCCTCCGTCGGTGTGGAGAAGAGCTGAGCGGGATTGAATAGGCCAATGAGCGGGCCGTGTCAATGGCCCTAGCGGGTGGCTGTTGTACGCGAGTAGAACTGTCACCCCATAGCTCAAATAGAAGTGTCACCCCCATGGCCGGGGTACACCGGCCGGATGAATGAACTTCGAATGTCCCTG
>JBGPEF010000609.1:0-3430 GCA_041482675.1 Tepidisphaeraceae bacterium
AATAGTTCCCACTCACGTTCTCGCCGGCGGCGCATCCGTCCTTTGCCTTTGCTGTTGCTGCTGCGGCCGTCTCTGCGCCATCTGCCCTCCATCCCCAATCTGCCCGAAAATCATCCGCCCCGTCGCCGTTTGCAAAACGTTGGTCACCGAGAATTCCACCTCTTCATTGAGATGCCCCCGCCCATCCTTGACCACCACCATCGTCCCATCTTCCAGGAACCCAATTCCCTGCGACGGATCCTCGCCAGGTTTCACCAGCCGTACAATCAGTTTCTCCCCCGGCAAAACCACCGGCCGCAGCGCACCGGCCACTTCATTCATATTGATGACATCCACCCCGCGCACCTGCGCCACCTTGCTCAAATTCGAATCATTCGTCAGCACCCGCCCATTCAATTCCTTCGCCAGCACGAGAAGTTTTTGATCCGTATCCTGCGCCTCCGGCGAGCTGTGCCCGGTCCAATCATAGATGATCACTTCCGCTTTCTTGTTCCCCTGAAGCTTGGTGAGAATATCCAGCCCGCGCCGCCCCCGATTCCGCTTCAGCTTCTCTCCATTGTCCGCGATAAGCTGCAATTCCAGCACCACAAACCGCGGCACGATCAGCCGGCTGTCGATCAATCCCGTTTCCACCAGATCCAAAATTCGCCCATCGATGATCACGCTCGTATCCACCACCAGCGGCCGCGCCCCGCGCACCTGCTTGGCAAATTCGACATAAGGCACGATAAAGCGGAAGTCATCCCGCGTCTGAAGCACAAAGCTGATCGAAAGATAGCAGCACAGGATTCCCACGATCAGCGTCGTGAACTTGATGATCTTGACCTTCTGTTCCTGCGCCAGCCCTGGGAAAAATAGATCGACGATCAGGAAAATCACGTAACTCAGGCCATAGCTGATCAGCATCCCCACCAGCAGCCCCAGGAATGTCCCCGAAAAAATCAGCACCTTTTGCCGTGGCGATAGGATGTCGATGCACACGAAGAAAACCGCGATCGACAACGTGATCGACAGCGCGATCAGCGCATCCCCCGACCGCGGCTGCACCGGGTCGGCCACGAAAAAGAACCATCCCGCGGCCGCCATCAGCAGGACAAACAGTGCTCGCAGGATGTGCAAAACCATCAACGCCCCAAGGTAGAGGTAAAACTTACTATAGCGAACGCCGTTGCTTGGGTCTATTACGAACTGGCCGCTACAATCAAGGCGTGGATAAAGACCAGATCCAACGCCTCCTGACCTCCGTCGCCCGCGGCGAATGCACCATCCCCGACGCCCTTTCGCGCCTCCGCTCCCTCCCTTTTGAAGAGCTTCCCTTTGCCACCCTGGACCATCACCGCTCCATCCGCTGCGGTCATCCCGAAGTCATCTTCTGCTCCGGCAAAACCCCCCAGCAGGTCGTGGAAATCGCCTCTCGCCTCTCCGAATCATCCGGCCGCGTCCTCGCCACCCGCGCATCTCCGGAACATCTCAATCATCTTCAAAAAGCCTTCCCCAGCGCCCTGATCGACCCCACCGCGCATGCCGCCCTCATTAATCCCCGCGAGCCGCTCGACCCCTCTCCCACCCGCCCCCCCGTCGCCATCATCTCCGCCGGCACCAGCGACGCCCCCGTCGCCGCCGAAGCCCTCATTACTCTCCGCTCCATGTCCGTCCCCGCCATCCCCATCACCGACGTCGGCATCGCCGGCCTCCACCGCCTCCTCCACCATCTCCCCACCCTCCAGAACTGCTGCGCCATCGTCGCCATCGCCGGAATGGAAGGCGCACTCCCCAGCGTCGTCGGCGGCCTCGTCGCCTGCCCCGTCTTCGCCGTCCCCACCTCCGTCGGCTACGGCGCAAACCTCTCCGGCCTCGCCCCCCTCTTCGCCATGCTCAACAGCTGCGCCTCCAACGTCACCGTCGTCAACATCGACAACGGCTTCGGCGCTGCCCTCTCCGCCTCCCTCGTCCATCACCAAATCCTCCGACACCTGCAACTTGCAACTGAAAACGGACAACGGACCACTGACAAATGACCATGACACCCGACGCCACACCAACCGCCGATAGATCAAACCTCCTCACCGAACAGCGCCTCCCCGAGTCGATGAAGCTCGACGCCATACCCATCGCCGACGCGGTGAACCTCATGCTCGATCAGGACCGCCGCGCTGTCGAAGCCGTCGCCAGCCAGAAACAAGCCATCGTCCGCGCTGTCGAAATCGTCTCCGCCGCTCTGAAATCCGGCGGCCGGCTCATCTACGTCGGCGCTGGCACCAGCGGCCGCCTCGGCGTCCTCGACGCCGCCGAATGCCCCCCAACCTTCCGCACCGAACCCGACATGGTCCAGGGCATCATCGCCGGCGGAGATGCGGCCATGTTCCGCGCCCAGGAAGGTGCTGAAGATTCCGAAGACGGCGGCGCAAACGCCGTCGATGAAAAATCCATCAGCGGCCGCGATGTCATCCTCGGCATCGCCGCCGGCGGCACCACCCCCTTCGTCCACGGCGCTCTCCGCCGCGCCCGCGATCGCGGCGCTAAAACCATCTTTCTCACCTGCATCGCCCCCTTCCCCGACGAGCCCGAAGTCGATCTCGTCATCCGCCCCCTCACCGGCCCGGAAATAGTCACCGGCTCCACCCGACTGAAAGCCGGCACCGCCACCAAGCTGGTCCTCAACGCCATCACCACGCTCACGATGGTCCAGCTTGGCAAGGTCTATGAGAATCTCATGGTCGATCTGAAGGCCACCAACAGCAAGCTGCGCGACCGCGCTGCCCGCATCGTCGCCACCCTCACCGAACTCCCCCGCGAGGACGCCTTCAAATTAATTGACAAGGCCGGCGGCCACGTGAAAGTTGCCGTCGTCATGGTCAAGCGCGGCGTCAGCGCCGACGAAGCCCGCTCCATTCTCGCCAAAGCCGGCGGCCGGCTCCGCGCTGCCATTGAAAAATGAGGAACACCATGGAAATACCCCCACCCCCACCCCCTCAATCTCCAACTTCCAACCACGAGACGCTCCCCGCGCCCTCGCTGGACATCGGCCGCTGCTTCAACGAAGCCCTCGACGTCTTCAAGAAAAACGCCCTGATCCTCATCCTCGCCGCCGTGATTTTCCATCTCCTCTCCGCCTTCTCCCTCCTCATCCTCTGCGGCCCATTGTGCGGCGGAATCTACCTCATGACCCTCAGCGCCCTATCAAGCCCCGACAAAAAGATCGACATCGGCCTCATGTTCGCCACCTTCAATCGCTTCGGCCCCCTGGTCGGCCTGTTTTTCCTCACCCTCATCCCCAGCGTCATCGGCCTGTTCTTCTTCATCGTCCCCGGCGTCCTCCTCATGGCCCTCTGGATGTTTTCCTTCCCCCTCCTCATCGAACGCAACATGCCCGTCACCGAAGCCATGACTGCCAGTTGGCGAATCGTCATGCGCCGCGGCCTCGGCTGGA
>JBGPEF010000610.1:0-3429 GCA_041482675.1 Tepidisphaeraceae bacterium
GAGCACGACCTCAGCCAGGAAGCGGGGAGTATAGAATGCGCCGTTCTGCTCATCCGACGCTTTCAAGAATCGCTCGTAGATTGCGCTGATGGTCTCGATGGGGATGAACTGGGGGGAGTTGAAAACTTATCCGCTGGTGATCGGATTTGGGACGGTGTGCCTGGGATTGAGTTTGATGCTCAATGGGGCGATCGACTGGATGAGGGGGAAGTGAGATGAGAATTCTGCTTTGCCTTTTGATGCTCCTGCCGGCGCAGGCGATGGCGGCGGTGGAGGTGACGTTGCCGCTGGCGGGGTATTGGCGGCCGGGGAGGTATGTGCCGGTGCGGGTGACAGCGCGGGTGGCGGGGACGGTTGTGGAATTGGGGGGTGAGGGAGGGGTGAGGACACGGTTGACGCTGGGGGATGGGCGGGCGGATGTCATTGTGCCGCTGCTGGTGATGAGCGAGCCGAGGGGATTTGGCGGGCGGGCGTCCCGGCAATTGGGGCCGGAGCAGCGATTGGTGGGGTTTACTACGATTGACATACCGTTTGCGCAGGGGTTGTTTCCGGGGGATTCGATCGTGCCGATCCAGCTTGCGGCGGCCGATCCGCTGCCGGGGGCGGCGGTGGCGTGGGAGACGCTGGATGCGGTGGTTTTGGATAATTCGGTGGCGACTATTTCGGAGCAGAAATTAAGGGAGCTGGGGGCGTGCGGGGTGGTGGTGGCGTGGCGGCCGGGGGAGGTGAATCGGACGAATATCATTGGCCCGCGGGCGGCGGCGGAGGATTTGGCGGCGTTTGCGCCGGTGCAGGGATGGGCGGCGGATTGGCCGAAGGCGTTTCGGAGGGGGGTGATGTTGTGCGCGGTGGCTTTTTCAATCGTTGCGCTGGGCGTGGGGTTGATGAGATTCCGATATAGCGCGGTGGTGCTGGTGTTGCTGTGCGCGGCGGCGAGCGGGGGATTGTGGGTGTGGTGGAAGAATCGGCCGGCGATTTTGGTGCGCTGCGGGGCGATTGTGTGTCGCGGTGGGGGACTGGCGCAGCGGGATTTGTGGGTGTACCAGGCGGCGGCGAGCGGGTCGGATTCGCGGATGCCGTGGTCGGAGGTGATGCGGCCGTATTTTGAGTCGAGGATGGATCGGGAGGCGATGAAGCCGGTTTTGGTTTGTGGGGAGGATGGGATGCCGCGGGAGTTTGAGTTTCATCTGGCGGCGGGGCAGAAGGTGGGGTTTTTGATGAGGTCATTTGTGCCTGCGCCGCAGGGGGCGTTGCGTGAGCAGGTTTCATCGCCGCTGGAATTGCTGGCGAGGCGGATGTATTTGCGGGAGGGAGTGAAGGTGGTGGGGGAGTCGGATTCAATGTGGCGGATGGAGTTGCCGAAGTATGGGGAGCAGTGGCCGACGGTGGTGATTGAGGCGAAGCGACAATAGAAGCATGAACGACGTACAAATTCGGATTGGCACTATAATTCAAACCATGGCTGATTTGAGGGCGCAATTGCAGGAGCTGTTTGGGCTGGAGGATTTTCGGCCGGCGCAGCGGGAGGTGATTGAAGAAGTTCTGGCGGGGAAGGATGTGTTGTGCGTGATGCCGACGGGGGCGGGGAAGTCGCTTTGTTATCAGTTGCCGGCGGCGGTGGGCGGGGGGCTTTCGATTGTGGTTTCGCCGCTGATTTCGCTGATGCAGGACCAGGTGCAGCAGTTGCGGGATGAGGGGTTGGCGGCGACGGTTATTAACAGCACGCAGACGGCTTCGCAGCAGCGCGAGGTGATGGCCGAGGTGGAGGGAGGATGGGAGGGGTTGTTGTATGTTGCGCCGGAGCGGTTTTGGCAGCCGAATTTTGTGGCGCGGCTGGCGAAGTTGAAGCCGAAACTGCTGGCGGTGGATGAGGCGCACTGCATCAGCACGTGGGGGCATGATTTTCGGCCGGAATATGCACGATTGGGGGAGGTGCGGAAGATGCTGGGGGAGCCGCCGACGATTGCGCTGACGGCGACGGCGACCGAGGATGTGAGGAGCGAGATTGTCGAGAGGTTGGGTTTGAGGCGGCCGAAGATTTTTATCACGGGGTTTGATCGGCCGAATTTGCGGTATGAATCGATCGGGGCGAAGAAGGATAAGAAAAACGCGGAGCTGACGCGGCTGCTGAAGGCGGAGAAGGGGAGCGGGATTATTTATTGCTCGACGAGGAAGTCGGTGGATGAGGTGGCGGGATATTTGCGGCAGGCGGTGAGTGATCGGAAGGTGTTTGCGTACCACGCGGGGATGGAGCAGGAGGCGCGGACGAAGAATCAGGAATCGTTCATGGAAGGGGCCGGGGGCGCGATCGCGGTGGCGACGAATGCGTTTGGGATGGGGATCAACAAGCCGGACATCCGGTTTGTGGTTCACTACAACATTCCGGGGACGCTGGAGGCTTATTACCAGGAGGCGGGAAGGGCGGGGCGGGATGGATTGACGTCGCGGTGCGTGATTCTGTTCAGTTATCAGGATCGATACACGCACGAGTATTTCATCAGCAAAATCGGCGAGGCGGATGGGGATGAGAATGAATCGCGCGCGCCGGTGGATGAGGAGCGGATCGAGGCGCTGAAGAATCACTCGCTGGAGAAGCTGGACCTGATGATCAGGTATGCGCAGACGCACCAGTGCCGGCGGCGGATGATTTTGGATTATTTTGGGGATGAGAATGAGGTGCGGAATTGCGGGTGTGATGTGTGCGTGCGCGAGAAAGGAGTGGACGTTGTTTCCAGCGCGCCGGCGGTGATTGTGAGCGATGAGGCGCGGGTGCTGGTGAAAAAACTGTTGTCGGGGATCGCGCGGGTGAGTCCCAACGGGCAGTTTGGCGTGGGGATGATCGGAGAGGTGCTGGCGGGGGCGGAGAATGAGCGGATTTTGCGATGGCGGCTTCATGATCTGTCGGTGTATGGATTGCTGCGGATTTATCCGGCGAAGCGGATTATCGCCATGCTGCACCGGCTGATGGAGGCAGGGTTGGCGCGGCAGCGTGATCCGGATGGGATGAAATTTCGGCCGGTGGTGGAGCTGACGGCGAGTGGGGTTGAGGTGATGAGCGGGAGGCAGGCGGTGCCGGCGAGTTTGGCCGATCTGGTTGGGGCGCGAGCACGAGTCGAGGAGGCGAGGCAGAAGGTGACGGTGGCCGAGGATCGGCCGCTGGATGGGGAGGCGCGGAGGCGATTTGAGAAGTTGCGGGCGGTGAGGCTGGAGTTGGCGCGGCAGAAGCAGTTGCCGCCGTATTGCATTTGTCATGACAGCACGTTGAAGGAGATTGCGGCGGTTGCGCCGAGGAATTTGGAGGCGCTGGAGATGATTAAGGGGATGGGGGGGAAGCGGGTGGAGATGTATGGGAGGGCGATGTTGGAGGCGATAGCGCCGGGGGCAGAATGACAAATGGCCAAGGCCCAATGACCAAAGAATGACCAATGC
>JBGPEF010000611.1:0-3415 GCA_041482675.1 Tepidisphaeraceae bacterium
CGCACGCTGGGGATCGACGAGCTGTCTTTAAAAAAAGACACCGGCAGTACTGTCTGGTGCTGATCGATCAGACCAACGCCCGCGTGCTGGATGTGCTGGAAAACCGGGAAAAGGCGACACTGGTGGCCTGGCTGAGGGCGCGACGGGACAACGGCTCGCTGGGGCAACTGGAGGAGGTGACCACCGACATGTGGGAGAGCTATGTGGAGGCGGTGCGGGAGGTCTTTGGGGCGCAGGTGCGTTCGGTCGTCGACCGCTTCCACGTGATGAGCAAGTTCCAGGAGCAGATGACCCACGCGCGGCGGGAGCTGCAAAAAGAGCTCTCCCAGGAGGAGCGGGAACTGCTCAAGGGGAGCCGCTGGCTGTGGGTCAGCAATGTGGAGAACCTCACCCCCGAGCAACGCCGGCAGTTTGTGGCCCTCAAGCGTCGCTTCCCGACGCTCAAGAAGCTCTGGTTCCACCGCCAGCGGCTGCGTCGGATCTTCGAGGACCGCAGGATCACCACCTCCGAGGAGGGACGCCAACGGCTGCTGGAATGGTGCGAGCAGGGGCGGCGGCTGGGACTGGCGGCGCTGGAGAAGTTCGCCCAGACCCTGAACCGGTGGCTGGAGGGGATTGCCAACTACTTCGTGAGCCGCTCCAGCAACGGCCGTACCGAAGGGTTCAACCATGGCATTCGGGGAATTCTTTGGAGGGCGTTTGGGATGCGCAACTTCAACCACTTTCGACCGCGGGTGCTCCATGCCTTCGGATGATGCCCACCACAAGAATCAGCGGAAATGGCGAAGAACCACTATTTGATCGCGATGCATACTCCTGCACCTGCGAGACCAGTTTCATTCACACTCCATCGTCGGCGTCAGAAGCGGCTGTTACTATCGGAGCATTCGCCTATTTTGGTCTCAGGGAAATTCCTATTGGCCTGCACAGCAAAAAGTCGGTCGAAACTGTCGATCGCACCCTCTCAGGAAATCTCCTACGCGCAATTGGTGAATCGCCTATCAGAAAAGCGGTCATTAAACCGATTGTTTGGCTCACTCGGCGGCTCGAAAATTGGACAGTGCGGATGAAAGTGCGGACCCCGAAAGGAGAGCTTATGTTCGACAAGACTCTCGTGGCAGTTGACGAAAGCCAGCAAGCCTCCTGGGCTCTCCAGGCCGCTATTGAGCTGGCGCAGCGGCTTGCGGCTCAGCTCGCACTGGTTCATGTGGGTCCGGAGCATCAAGCTTCCGCCACCGATCAGGAGCAGGAGCGCAAATCGGAAAAATTGTTGCGCCGTCTGAAGTCCATCGTTCCCGAATCCATTAACACCGTCGCGGTGTCTCGCACTGGCAATCCCGTCACCGAGATCATCAGCGCCGCCCAGGATCTCGATACGGACCTCATCTTCATGGGCACGCACGGCCGCGGCCGAATTCAGCAGCTCTTCCTCGGCAGCACGACCGAAGGCGTGGCCCGATGGGCGCCCTGTCCCTTGATAACAGTGCGACGGGCCATGAATGGCACGTCCAGCCAACCGCAGCGCCCTTCTGATCCGGAGTTAGACAAAGGCGGACTGCCTAAAAAGGAATTCTTCCGCCGAATCATGATCGCCGTAGACGCCAGCGAGCCAGCCTTGGCCGCACTCGCGTCCGGCCTTGAAATCGCGCACCGAACCGGCGCAGAGGTCGCCGTTGTTCACGTCGCCAACACCGTCTATCCCTGGCTCCCTGAGCTTGGCGATACCGGCCTGGCTCCTCGGAGCGAGATCCGCCGCCGTGGCCAAATCCTGCTCGACCGTATCCTCGCGGACCTGCCAACGACCGAGAACTGCGAGACAATTCTGCGCGATGGTGAGCCGGCCAAAGAAATCTTGGCCGCGGCGAATGAGTGGAAGGCGGACCTGATCGTTCTGGGCACACAAGGTTTTAGCCACTTCGAGCAGTTCGTACTCGGCAGCGTTGCCAACGCCATCATGAGAGGTGCTCGCTGCCCCGTCATGGCGGTTCGCACGGATGCGCTGAACGTCAAGCGGCCAGCCCCCGTTTCTCATCAGGCAAACACGCCTGCACCTGCAACCGCGCGTTGCAGCTCAGGACGAAATTAGGAGACCATCATGTCAGCCATAAGTCTGATCGATGCACGAATCCGGCCGGTCTTTTCGGCCCTCCGCGCAGCTCAGCTCCAGGAACAACAGGAGTCCAAAGCGGCCGGAATCGAACCCTCGCCTTTCATCACCATCAGCCGCCAGCCGGGGATCTCGACCGATGCCTTCGCCCAACACCTAGCCGAGCGCCTCAACGCGATTTCTCCCGGCTGGAGCATCTGGGATCGCGATCTGGTCGAGAAAGTGGCTGCCGATCATCACATCGACCGGGAACTCGTTGAAGCCATGGGCAAAGCGGGTAGGTCTTGGCTGGAAGATTTCATCCGGGGTGTGTCCATCAGCGTCGGACCCCCCGAGGAATTGTCAGTTTATCGGCGCGTCTCCACCACCATTCGGGCGCTGGCCCAGGCCGGCAAAGCGATCGTCGTTGGACGCGGCGGCGTGCATATCACCACCGATATGCCGGGCGGCGTCCATGTCCGCCTCGTGGCGCCTTGGGGATATCGCGTCTGGCGCCTGGCCGATGAGCTTGGGACTTCAAGAGATGCCGCGGCCAAGCGCATTGAAGAATTGGAGCACGAGCGCGAAGTCTTCTATCGCCATTACTGGCAGCACCAGCCGCCATCCCCGGAAGTCTTCAGCATCACTCTCAACGCAACCGCCGGAACGGAGGAACAATTGGCCGAGTGCGTATTGCCGCTCGTGCAACCGGCTACCTCGCGTTCACGTTCGATTTGTAAAGCCGCGTTCGAATACTCCAGCACCTGACTCTGTAGAGGAGATGGCAAATGAATACTCCACCAAAACATCCCAACTGGACTCGCCTGTTGATAGTTACTCTCGCAATGCTTCCTTTGATTGTGCTCTATTTCGCTCCCACTAGTTGGACCCGTCAGATTGGCCCTTGGGCTTGGCTCCTCCTGGCGATTGGTAACGGATTGATGTGGCTCTGCCTCGCGGCCGCGTTGGTCGCGCTTAATCGAGAAACTTCGGCCGGAGTGGATTCGCGTGATGATTGATTCCTCGGCGAATCAGTCACCTCGCGGCCATTCTTTTGATTTCAGCAATCTGGAGCAAAAGCAGCCCCCTGGGCCGAGGTCGAATCCCTCTCCGTTGAATTTCGGCTCACCCCTTTACCTTGCGCACCATCGCCAGAATCCCCGCCCTCACCGCGCTGGGCAGCTCCTCCCACATCTGCGCGATTTCCGCCAATTCTGGCGACAACGATGTCGGAGTTGGGGCAGCAGGTGGGGCAGCAGACGAGGCGGGGTGCGAAAAACTAATGGGTAGGGCCGGAATTGAACCGGCGACACATGGATTTTCAGTCCA
>JBGPEF010000612.1:0-3407 GCA_041482675.1 Tepidisphaeraceae bacterium
CACCATTTTCAGCCATCTCTTTCACCCCGACCCATCCCCAACCACCAACCCCACCACCCGGCCCAAATACATCGAAGGCCAGCGCCTCGATCCCAACATCTCCTCATATCAATACGCCTACGTCCGCGCCAAAATAAAAATCGACGGCGAGGAAGTGAAGGATGCCGGCCTGCGCATGAAAGGCAACTCCTCCTACAGTTCCGCCGCCAATACGCTCCATGTCCCTTTCAAGATCGACTTCAACCGCTTCGTCCCCGGCCAGAAATTCCACGGCCTGACCACCATCAACCTCCACAACAACGCCTTCGACAAATCGCAGATGCGCGAGCACCTCGCCTATCAGGTCTTCCGCGAGGCCGGCCTCCCCGCCTCGCGCACCGCCTACGCCAAAGTTTTCCTCACCATCCCCGGCAAATACGACAACAAAGAAGTCGGCCTCTACTCCCTCGTCGAAGAAGTTGACAAGGACTTTCTCAAAACCCGCTTCCCCAGCAGCAAAGGCCTGCTCCTCAAGCCCGAAATCATCGCCTTCGGCCTGCGCGACATGGGGGATGACTGGAAAGATTACACACCCCTCTATCTCCCCCGCTGGGAGGCCACACCAAAGCAGTCCCGCCGCCTGATCGAATTCGTCCGCCTCATCGATAGTGCTGACGACAAAACCTTCGCCGAGCGCATCGACGCCTATCTCAACACCGACCAGTTCCTCCGCAACCTCGCCGTCAACACCATCACCGTCAACCTCGACAGCTTCCTGGCCATCGGCCACAACTTCCTGCTCTATCTCAATCCCACCGACAACAAGTTCTATTTCATCCCCTGGGACATGAACCTCGCCTTCGCCGGCTTCGTCTGGCTGGGCAGCCCGGAAGAACTCACCAACCTCAGCATCACCCACCCCCACGTCGCCGACAACAAGCTCATCGAGCGCCTCCTGGCCATCGACTCCATGAACCAGATCTATCGTCACCACCTCTCCGATCTCCTGGCCACCGTCCTCTCCCCCGAAAAACTCGAAAAGCAGATCGACGACATCGACCACCTCATCCGCCCGCAGGGCGTCCCCCTGGCCGAACGCAAAGGGCCCGACTGGAACCTCAAAGTCCCTCCTCTGCGCGATTTCCCCCGCCGCCGCGCCCTGGCCGTGCAGGCTCAGCTAAAGGGTGCCGACGGCTATCGCCCCTCCTTCCAACTCAACCGCATGCTCGGCCTGCCCCCCAACCCGGCCATCAAAGCTGTCAGCACCGTCAAAGAACCCACCACCAAGCCCGCCATAAAGCCATAACCCGCCGCTATTTCTGCTGAGCTTAAACCCCGGCCGTACGATGAGGTAGCTGTAGGGTGGGCACCGCCCACCTGCTTCCCTATACTCTGGACTGCCGCGATCAAACCCATGGAACTCACCACCCTCCAAGAAGAACCCAAGAAAACCGAAGTTGGCAGTTACTTCGTAGCCAACTACCCCCCATTTTCCGTCTGGTCCGCCGAACACCTCTCCGCCGTCAACCAGGCCTTCGACACCCCCCCCGACAATTCCCGCCTCGGCCTCTATCTCCACATCCCCTTCTGCCGAAAGCGCTGCAAATTCTGCTACTTCCGCGTCTACACCGACAAAAACGCCGACGAAGTCGAAACTTATCTCTCCGCCCTCTCCCGCGAAATCGATCTCTACGCCGACCGCCGCGGCCTCAAAGGCCGCCAATTCGAATTCGTCTACTTCGGCGGCGGCACCCCCTCCTTCCTCTCCAACGCCCAGCTCGAGCGCCTCATCGAGCGCATCAACCACCGCTGGACCTGGTCCAGCGCCAAAGAAGTCACCTTCGAATGCGAGCCCGGCACCCTCAAGGAATCCAAGCTCCATACCATCAAAAAAATCGGCGTCACCCGCCTCTCCCTCGGCGTCGAACATTTCGACGATGAAATCCTCAGCAGTAACGGCCGCGCCCACAAATCCCCTGAAATCTTCAAAGCCTGGGAATGGATCCGCAACGTCGGTTTCCCCCAGGTCAACATCGACCTCATCGCCGGCATGCTCGGCGAGACCGAAGACAAATGGAAATACGCCGTCGAGCAGGCCATCAAGCTCGATCCCGACTCCGTCACCATCTATCAGATGGAAGTCCCCTTCAACACCACCATCGCCCGCGAAGCCAAAGCCTCCGGCAACGTCTCCCCCGTTGCCAGTTGGGCCCAAAAACGCGCCTGGGTCGATTACGCCTTCAAACAATTCGAAAGCAGCGGCTACAAAGTCTCCAGCGCCTACACCCTCGTCCGCCCCGAGCGCCACGCCGGCTTCGTCTATCGCGACTCCCTCTGGCACGGCGCAGACCTCGTTGGCACCGGCGTCGCATCCTTCGGCCATTTCCAGGGCGTCCACTATCAGAACGTCGATACCTGGGAACAATACATCGAAAAAATCGAGGCCGGCCAGCTCCCCCTCAACCGCGCCCTCCCCGTCACCGACCACCAGAAGCTCATCCGCGAAATGATCCTTCAATTGAAAACCGGCCACATCACCGCCGCCTATTTCCGCGACAAATTCGGCGCGGAAATCCGCCACGATTTCGCCCCGCAATTCTCCTCCCTGGTCCAGGAAGGCTTCGCCGAAGTTTCCGGCGACGACATCACCCTCAACCGCGCCGGCCTCCTCCGCGTCGACTCCCTCCTCTCCCGCTTTTTCGAGCCCGAATTCCAAAACATCCGCTACACCTGACCGGCACTACAAACAACAAACTACAAACCACGAACAATCCCCACTATCATGAGTATCGTGCGATCAAGACCCCTGGCCGAATGTGTTACTCCCCAGCAAGCCCTCACCGAGCTGTTCTCCGGCTTCGACGGGGCTCAATCCCTCAAGATGGACTTCCTGGAAGTCTCTCCCGAAGAGATTCCCTCCGCCGCCCGCCAGCTCCTGGTCCATCAGAAGCACATGACCTGGACGCTCAACGCCCACTACGGCGTCCCCGTCGATGTACACGTCATGGAGCGTCACCGCGACAATGATCTCTACAGCCGCAAAATCTTCCTGACCGCGCGGGAATCCCAAACCGCCGTCGAATATGGATTGGTCCGCCTCGATTTCCGCTACATGCCCCACACCGTCCGCGACACCATCTTGCAGGAACACGCCCCGCTCGGCTCGATCCTCATCAATCACAACATCCTCCGCCGCATCCAGCCCCGCTGGTACCTCAAATTCCCCAAGGGCAGCCAGATCCTCACCTGGTTCGACTGCCAACCTGCCGAAGACCTCTACGGCCGCCTCGGCACCATCTACTGCAACGGCGAGCCGGCCATAGAATTAGTGGAAATCGTCACCGCCGCACCGCCTTCGTAACTCTAGCGCTGGTGCCATGCCCACGTAATCGTGGGCATGCTCTGCGAATTACTGATGTACACCAACG
>JBGPEF010000613.1:0-3402 GCA_041482675.1 Tepidisphaeraceae bacterium
CCCGCGACACCATGCAACAAATGATGAAGGATGCCGGCTTCACCGAAGTACAAGCCCACCTCCTCACCTTCGGCATCTGCATCTGCTACCGCGGTCTCAAACCATAAGCTTTCCCCACCTCTGGAACTCTCCTGCATTTACTCGCTTCACGTTTCGCGTCTTCACGTCTTCACATTCCACGTTTCACGTTTTCATAATCGACTTCATCCACCCCACCATCTCCTCAAACACCCCCTCCCTCCCCTTCTCCCTCAACACCTCATGCAACATCTCCGGATAAACCAGAATCTTCTTCTCCTCAGATCCCGCCCGCGAATAAAACAATTCCCCCACCTCCGCCACCGCAATCGGATCCTTCTTCCCAATCAACATCAACATCGGCAGCCGAAACTCCCCCGCCCGCGCCAACGCCGCCGCCTGCGCCACCCGCATCGTCTCAAACCACCTTGGCGTCGCGATCCGGTGCCCCAGCACATCCCTCTTCGAATCCTCAATCATCTCCTCATCCCCACACAGCCACTCCGCCCGCAATCCCGTCGGCACGGTAATAGCGGGCCAGCATCGATTCGCCACCCTGCTCAAAACTCCCTTCCACCACGGCACCGGCACCCCGCTCTTAAAATACGGACACGAAAAAACCACCCCCGCCACGCCGCCCAACCCCGCAATCCCGCCCATCGCCAACACCAAGCCCCCATGACTATGTCCCACCAGAAAAACCGGCGGCCCTTCCCTCGCCTTCAACTCCGGCTGCTCCAGAAACAGATTCAAATCATCCAGATACTCCTCCCACCTCCTCACAAATCCCCTCCTCCCCTCCGACCTCCCATGCCCCCGAAAATCCATCGCATGACAAGCCACCCCCCGCTCCGCCATCCACCGATAAAAATGCTCATACCTCCCGCAATGATCCCCATACCCATGCAGCAACCCAATCCGCGCCCAAGCGACTCCATTCGGCCTCACCGACCTAAAATAAATCTTCCCCGCCCCTCCCGAAATAAATCTCTCGCTCGTCCGAATCTCCATTTTCTTTCAAACTCCCTGAAACCATCGCACAGACCATGCCAGCGTCGTATGATCATGCGCCATGACCATCGTCACCGCCATCACCGGCGCATCCGGTGCTCTCTACGCCCAGCGCTTCCTCCACGGCCTCGTCGCCGCCGGCGTCCAGACCCACCTGGTCATCTCCCCCCTCGGCCGCCGCCTGCTCTACGATGAACTCGGCATGGAAACCCCCGACCTGGAAACCCTCGCCGGCGCCAAGACTCACACCATCACCCTCTACAACTACAACGACGTCGGCGCCAAAATCGCCAGCGGCTCTTTCCTCCACGACGGCATGGTCATCGTCCCCTGCTCCAGCAACACCCTCGCCGCCGTCGCCCACGGCCTCGGCGACAACCTCATCACCCGCGCGGCCGCCGTCACATTAAAAGAACGCCGCAAGCTCATCCTCTGCCACCGCGAAATGCCCCTCAGCCCCATCGACATCACCAACTACCAGGCCCTCACCAACGCCGGCGCAATAATCTCCCCCGCCAACCCCGGCTTCTACCTCAATCCCACGACCATCGGCGAAATGGTAGATTTCGTCGCCGGCAAACTCCTCGATCTCCTCGGCGTGCATCACAATTTCGATACACGATGGGATCCGAAACGCGCGAAGCCCGGATCGGCCACCATCTGATGGATTTATGATCGAGATGCCTGAACTATGGGAGCTCATAGCTCTTTTTGAGTGCGAGCCGGTCTTGGCCGATACAGGCGTGCCTCTGTCTTATAATACGTTGAACTTCAGAAGCACCCGCGGCGCAGACGAGCTTTGGTGCCAGATTTCTCCGGGCTATGGCGACGTGTACTTCACATGGTCGCGGCAAGGCTCAAAGGTCCTCGATCTGAAACTGTTTTCCGTGCAAAGGCTGTGTGTAAGCCTAGGCGACTGCGAAGCCCTTGAGATTTCGTTCGAAGAGCGACGCAAGATGGACTTGTTACGACTGCAATTGAAGCCACAAATCACTCTAAAATGGGGAATGGAAATTTGGGACTAAACGAAACCATCACCGCCACGTCCCCAGCAACCAAAACAGTCTCCGCGTCTCTGCGTCTCTGCGGTTCATCCCCCTTCCTCGCCAAACTAAAAACGCTGGCCGAGGATATCAAACTCTCCCACACCCTCTTCGCCCTCCCCTTCGCCCTCCTAAGCGCCTTCCTCGCCGCCAACGGCCTGCCCAAAATCGGCCAGCTCCTCCTCATCCTCCTCTGCATGCTCACCGCCCGCACCGTCGCCGTGTCCATGAATCGTCTCCTCGACGCCGAGCTCGATTCCCTCAACCCCCGCACCAATTCCCGCGCCCTCCCCTCCGGCTCCCTCTCCAGCACCTTTTACATGGCCGTCGTCCTCCTCTGCTCCTCCGCCTTCATCGCCGCCACCGCACTTTTCGGCCTATACAAAAACATCTGGCCCGTCATCCTCTCCCTCCCCATCCTCCTTTTCATCTCCGCCTACCCCTTCCTGAAACGATTCACCCAGCTCTGCCACTATTATCTCGGCGCCGCCCTCGCCCTCGCCCCCATCTGCTCCTGGATCGCCATCAAAGGCAACCTCCAGCTTCCCCCGCTGATCATGGCCGCCGCCGTCCTCCTCTGGACCGCCGGCTTCGACATCATCTACGCCTCCCAGGACTACCAATCCGACCTGCAAACCAAAACCTTCTCCATCCCCGCGCGCCTGGGAGTAAAAAACGCCCTCTTCATCTCCCGCCTCACCCACACCCTCTGCGCGATCCTTCTGATCGTCCTTGGTGTCGTCACACCACAATTCCGAACCCTCTATTTCATCGGAGTCGCCCTCGCCATCGCCTTGCTCATCGCGCAACATTCCCTCGTCAAACCCGACAATCTCTCCCGCGTAAACCTTGCCTTTTTCACCCTCAACGGCATGATCAGCCTCCTGCTCGGCACGCTCGGAATCATCGACGTGTTCGTGCGCTAAATGCCCACCCGGCAAGACCCCATCCAACCCTCACCCCCCACTCGCTCCCCCTTCCTGCGCCAACTCCTCATCGCCGCCGCCATCACCCTCCTCGCCCTCCTCCTCCGCGCTGCTCCCCTCGGCCAAAGCCTCTGGTACGACGAACTGGTCACCCTCGCCGCCTACATCGGCCAGCCCTGGTCCACCATCGTCAAAGGCCAATACTCCCCCAACAATCACATCCTCTTCTCCCTCCTCGCCAAATTAGTGACCCCCGAAACCGGCGATATCGCCGACATCACCATCCTCGCCCGCCTCCCCTCCCTCATCGCCGGCTCCCTCGTCCCCATCGCCATCGCCTGGCCCCTGCGCCGCTCCTGCCCCAAACTCGCCCTCGGCATCGCCCTCGTCGCCGCCGTTCACCC
>JBGPEF010000614.1:0-3395 GCA_041482675.1 Tepidisphaeraceae bacterium
AGACTTCAAGCACGTCGAATCCGAGCTGCGCACCATCCAGAAAGAGCTCGAAGACCGCGTCCGCCAGCGCACCGCCGACCTCGAAGCCTCCAATCACGCCCTCCGCCGCGCTGGCGACCGCCTCCGCTACGATGCCCTGCACGACGCCCTCACCGGCCTCCCCAACCGCTCCTTCTTCCACGACCAGGTCCAGCGCTGCATCGAACGCGCCCGCCGCCGTTCCGATTTCCGCTTCGCCGTCCTCTTCCTCGACCTCGACCGCTTCAAAGTCATCAACGACTCCCTCGGCCACGCCGCCGGCGACCGTCTCCTTGTCACCATCGGCGACCGCCTCCGCCGTTGCCTCCGCCCCACCGACACCATTGCCGCCGAAACCACCGACACCGTCGCCCGCCTCGGCGGCGATGAATTCACCATCCTCCTCGACGATCTCAAGGCCGAAAACGACGCCATCCTCGTCGCCGAGCGCATCGAGCGCGCCCTCGCCCAGCCCATCGACTTCGAAGGCCATCAACTCTATTCCACCGTCAGCATCGGCATCGTCAACGGCGCCGCCACCTACGCCACCGCCAAGGAACTCCTCCGCGACGCCGACGCCGCCATGTACCACGCCAAGGCCGCCGGCAAGGCCCGCCACGTCGTCTTCGACGCCGGCATGCACGCCGTCGCCATGGAACGCCTCCACATCGAGAGCGACCTCCAAAACGCCATCCCCCGCGCTGAACTCCGCCTCGACTACCTCCCCATCGTCTCCCTCAAATCCAAAAAAGTCGTCGGCTTCGAAACCCAGCTCTGCTGGAATCACCCCCAGCGCGGCCTCATCCCCCAGCACCAGTTCATCCCCATCGCCGAGGAAACCGGCATGTCCGGCCTCATCAACACCTGGTGCATCGAGCAGGCCTGTCTCCAGCTTCAGGCCTGGAAGGAAAAAGACCTCCCCAAAATCTCCATCAACGTCCGCCTCCTCCGCCGCCACCTCAACGAACCCGGCCTGATCACCAAGCTCCAGGAAGTCCTCGAAAAAACCGGCGCTGATCCCTCCAAACTCACCATCGAGCTCACCGAGAGCACCATCATGGCCGACCCCGAGGCCGCCCGCCGCACCGTCGCCGAAATCCGCGCCCTCAACGTCGTCGTCCTCATGGATGAATTCGGCGCAGGCCGCTCCTCCCTCACCTGCCTCCACCAGTTCCCCATCCACGGCCTCAAAATCGACCGCGCCTTCGTCACCAGCATGTGCGGCCGCCGCGACTACGCCGCCGTCGTCCATGCCATCGTCACCCTCGCCCACCACCTCAACATGCAAGTCACCGCCACCGGCGTCGAAACCGCCGAGCAAGTCGCCCTCCTCCAAAAACTCGAATGCGACGCCGCCCAGGGCCACTTCTTCAGCGACCCCCTCACCGCCCAGGCCGCCGAATCCCTCCTCTCCAACCCCAAACCCCTCAAACACTCCGCCTGATCTCAACCCTCCTCGCCCCTCCCTCATCCCATGTCCTTTGTCCTCGTCCCTGATTATGGGTGGCATGGGCAGCTGTACCCAGATGCCCGTGCTGTTCCCATCCCCCCTCGCCCCGTACTCCCCCTTATCCCCTCGCCCCCGTACTCGGGGGAGAGGGCAGGGTGAGGGGGTCTTCTTCTGAATTCTGAATTCTGAATCCTGAATTCTGAATCCTGAATCCTTCCCCTACGCTGGGTGCCATGCCCTCGTACTCGTGGGCATGTCTTTTCTGATGCGTTCTTCACCTACCCCTCAATAAGTCCCCCCTACCTGTCCGCCTGCGAGCGGCTGTGTCGACCGGGCACCGGAGGGCCAAGCGATCTCCGCATCGCGCCAGCCCCCTCACTCCTGCAACCCCCCTCCTTCCCTTTCCTCCCCGCAATTCCAGGGTGATGAGGTGGGTGCGGGAGGAGAAGAGGGATGTACTCATCCTTCTTTCCCTCCTGCATCCGCGGCATTTCTGCATTCAAAAGAGTTACCGGAAGCTCCCTCCAACTCTCCCGCATCCCCAAATCAAAACCAAATCACTTCTTCCAACCCCAAACCCCCGAAACACTCTGCGTAGCTTTCGTCTTCAATCGCAAATCGCAAATCTAAAATCGCAAATTCCTACGGCAAATGCCCCACAATCTGCTCCGCCAGCGCATCCACCCGCTCCAACTCCAGCGGATCAAACGGCCGCCCCGAAAAATCCAGCACCAGGTTCTTCTCCACCAGCATCATCCCCACATCCGGCGGCAACAACGCCGCCACCGACGACTTCCCCAGCGCCCTCGCCGTCTTCGCCTCCGCCCCATACAACACAAACCGCTCCGTCGGCGCCATCGCTCTCATCTCATTCAGCGGAAAATAATCCAAAATGCTCCTCCCACTGCTCGCCGGCCGAAACCCCGTCGTCGGCCACGCCCGCTCCAGCTTCCTCACCAGCAAATTCCATCTCACCTGCGCCATCCCGCTCCCCTTCGGCCCCGCCGCCTCGATCTGCACGATCCCCGTATCCGCATCATTCAGCGAAACCAGAATCTTCGGCGCTGGCTGCGTAATGCTCCTCAAAACCTCCGGCCCCACCGCCCCCTTCTCCCCGTGCAGCTTAAACCGGTTCTCATCCGCCCAATCCTGAAGCGCCAACCAGTGCCGCTGCGTCGTCCACCGCCTGATCAGCAGCCAAAAAATCCCCGACGACGCCCCAATGATCAATGCCAGCGAAGCAAATACCCCCAGCCACTCCCTCACCGGCACCGCCCACGCCACATTACACCTCCACGCTTCCCTCGCTGGACACTCCTCTTACTCCCTCTCCCGGTACGCCGGGAGAGGGTGGGGGTGAGGGTTCTGCGCCAGCCGTCAACATTCGCCAAATACTTTCCGCCACTGCTTCGGTATCCGCCAGCGCATCATTATCCCAAAACCGCATCACGCGCACGCCCAACTCGTTGAGTCGAGCAGTGCGCCTCTGATCGTATTTCACATTCTGATCATCCCCATGCTGCCCCCCATCGAGTTCAATCGCCAGCCGCGCCTTCACGCAATAAAAGTCAACAATGAATCCGCCGATCGGATACTGCCTCCTGAACTTGTAGCCCGATAACTTTCGGCTCCGCAAAATCGACCACATCCGCCGCTCGGCATCGGGGGCATCGCTTCGCATCCGCTTGGCAAAACCAAGCAGCCTTCGATCCTTATCCCGCGGCACTCTCATGATAATCGATAATCTCTCCGCACGTTCGCGCGTCAAGCCCTCGCCCCACCCCTCGGGTGCGTGACAGTTTATGCGGCCCTTGCTTTTGAAGGGCGCCCCAACCAGTAGTATGTCGACCGCTGATCCTCGCTGAGCCACATGCTCCGCAACGCCAGGATTCCTTCCACTCCTTGAACATTCCAGAACTGTTCGGTG